>CALCTW010000083.1 GCA_937907055.1 uncultured Clostridia bacterium
ACAGCGGCCTTACCGGCCGTAAGATCATCGTGGATACCTACGGCGGCAGCGCCCCCCACGGCGGCGGCGCCTTCTCCGGCAAGGATCCCACCAAGGTGGACCGCAGCGCAGCCTATGCTGCCCGCTATGTGGCCAAGAACGTGGTGGCCGCCGGTCTTGCCCGCCGCTGCCAGGTGCAGCTGGCCTATGCCATCGGCGTCGCCCGTCCCGTGTCCTATCAGGTGAACACCCGCGGTACCGGCATCATCCCCGATGATCAGATCGCCGCGCTGGTGGAAAAGACCTTCGACATGCGTCCCGACGCCATCATCGACCGCTTCCAGCTGCGCCGTCCCATCTACCGCCAGACCGCCGCTTACGGTCACTTCGGCCGCAATGATCTGGACCTGCCCTGGGAAAAGTGCGATCACGTGGATCAGCTGAAGGCCGCCTGCGCCGCGCTGAACAAGTGATCTGTCATTAAGCGTTTTCACAAAGCCGCCGCTCATCGGCGGTTTTTTCGTTCCTTCTCTGTTTTTGCCGCAAAAAGTGCCCCAAAAAGCGCTGAAAACGCCCATTTTTCCTGCAAAATCGCCCATTCCGACCTTGACACACTTTTGCCATAGTGCTATCATATCCGCGGTTCTTCTTTAAAGCGGTACAGAGAGACCGGAAAGAGACGAAGCCGCGCGGTTCACCTGCGCTGAAACGCAGCCTCAAGGTCTTGTTCTGTACAGAGCAAGGCCTTTTTCTCTGCCTTCCGGCAGACGATCGAAGAACCCCGCCGCCGCCCTGTCGGCGAGCACATTTTAGGAGGATCTGTCCATGAAACTTACTTACGGCATCAAGGACAAGCCCGCGTTCGGCAAGACCGTCGTCTTCGCCCTGCAGCAGCTGCTGGCCATTCTGGCCGCCACCATCGCCGTTCCCTCCATCGTCGGTAACGGCATGAGCCAGTCCGCCGCCCTGTTCGGCGCCGGTATCGGTACCATCGTCTACCTGCTGTTCACCGGCTTCAAGAGCCCCGTTTTCGTCGGTTCTTCCTTCGCCTTCCTCGGCTCCATGTTCGCGGCCTTCGGCGGCGCGGCTTCCGTGTCTGTCGGTTATGCCGGTATCATCATCGGTGCCATCTTCGCCGGTCTGGTCTACGTGGTCATCGCCATCGTGGTCAAGTTCGCCGGTGTCAAGTGGATCGATAAGCTGATGCCCCCCGTGGTCATCGGCCCCACCGTTGCCATCATCGGTCTGTCTCTGGCCGGCAACGCCATCGGCGATGCCCTGTCCCTGGCCGGTGCCGATCATGTGATGACCCTGCCCGGCTGGGCCGGCCTCATCTGCGCGCTGGTCACCCTGATCACCGTCATCGTCTGCTCCGTGTACGGCAAGAAGATGATGAAGCTGATCCCCTTCATCATCGGTATCGGCGCCGGTTATCTGTGCGCCCTGATCTTCACCGGTATCGGCTATGCCGCCGGCAATGAAGCCCTGAAGATCATCGACTTCACCAAGTTCCAGAACATCCAGTGGGTGCCCGACTTCTCCTTCATCAAGGGTATCGAAGGCCTGAAGGACATCGACGCCACCTACATCGCCACCATCGCGGTCGCTTACATCCCCGTGGCCTTCGTTGTGTTCGCTGAGCACATCGCCGACCACAAGAACCTCTCCACCATCATCGACCACGAACTGCTGCAGGATCCCGGTCTGCACCGCACCCTGCTGGGCGACGGTGTCGGCTCCATGGTCGGCGCGTTCTTCGGCGGCTGCCCCAACACCACCTACGGTGAGTCCATCGGCTGCGTCGCCATCACCGGCAACGCCTCCGTCATCACCATCCTGTTCACCGCTGTCATCGCCATGCTGGCTTCCTTCTTCGCTCCCTTCGTCACCCTGCTGTCCACCATCCCCTCCTGCGTCATGGGCGGCGTGTGCATCACCCTGTACGGCTTCATCGCCGTCTCCGGTCTGAAGATGATCCAGCCCGTTGACCTGAACGACAACGCCAACCTCTTCACCGTTTCCGTCATCCTGATCGCCGGTATCGGCGGCATGGCGCTCACCATCGGCAAGGTCACCCTGACCGAAGTCGCCTGCGCGCTCATCCTCGGTATCATCGTCAACCTGATCGGCAACATGAAGAAGAAGAACGCCTGATTTACCGATAAAAAAGTGAATTAAACCTTTACAAACCGCGCCGGGCATGTTATACTGCTCAGCGTGGTTTTTTAACCTCAGGCTCGGGTTTGCCGAATCTCCAACGCATCTCTGCGCCTGAAGGCGATTATGAAACGGGGCAGCCACCCCCAAGAGGAGGAACACCTATGGATAAGGAACTCAAAGCCAGCATCATGCAGGAATATGCCCGTCACGAAGGTGACACCGGTTCTCCTGAAGTGCAGGTCGCTCTGCTCACCCAGCGCATCAATCACCTGAACGAACATCTGAAGACCAACAAGAAGGATCATCATTCCCGTCGTGGTCTGCTGCTGATGGTCGGTCAGCGCCGCGGTCTGCTTGAATACCTCAAGAAGACCGACATCGAGCGCTATCGTGCTCTGATCGCTAAACTGGGTCTGCGTAAATAATGCGCATCGGGCTATCGGCGAAAGGAACCTTTCAGCCGATAGCCTTTTGTTTCGTTGTTTGAGTGAACAACGATGTATCTGATGCCTTAAGACAGGGGTCTTAAGGTCGAATGTGTGTGAGGAGAAGAAAAAATGGATTACAAGTCTTACTCAATGGAATTCGCGGGCCGCACCCTGACCCTGGAATTCGGCAAGTATGCCCAGCAGGCCGGCGGCAGCGCCCTGGTCCGCTACGGCGAGACCGTCGTTCTGGTGAACGCCACCGCTTCCGATACTCCCCGTGAGGGCGTGGACTTTTTCCCGCTGACCGTTGACTTCGAAGAGAAGCAGTACGCGGTCGGCAAGATCCCCGGCGGCTTCATCAAGCGTGAAGGCCGTCCCACCGAAAAGGCCACTCTGACCTGCCGTCTGATCGACCGTCCTCTGCGTCCCCTGTTCAACAAGGGCATGCGCAATGATGTTCAGGTCGTTGCCCAGACGCTTTCCGTTGATCCCAATACCCCCCCGGAATTCCCCGCCATGCTGGGTTCCTCCATCGCGCTGATGATCTCCAACATCCCCTGGGGCGGCCCCACCGCGGCTGTTGTCGTGGCCCGCGTCAACGGTGAATTCATCATCAACCCCGATGAAGCCCAGTCTGCCGCTTCCGATATGCACGTCACCGTCGCCGGCACCAAGGATGCCATCATGATGGTGGAAGCCGGTGCCAAGGAAGTCAGCGAAGACGCCATGATGGATGCCATCCTCTACGGCCATGAGTTCATCAAGCAGCTGGTCGACTGGCAGCTGATGATCACCGCCGAGATCGGCAAGCCCAAGAGCGACTTCCCCCTCATCACCACCGGTGATGATATCAAGGCCGCTGTGCGTGAATACGCCCTCGAAAAGTGCCGCTGGGTGTACTCCACCACCGTCCGCAAGGAACGTCAGGCCCGTGAGATCGCCGTCAAGGAAGAAGTGGGCGAGCATTTTGCCGATATCTTCCCCGGCCGCGACAGCGAAGTGCAGGATGCCCTGTACTACCTCAACAAGGAAGTGATGCGCCGCCGCATCCTGGACGAAGGCATTCGTGCCGACGGCCGCGCCCTTGAAGAAGTCCGCCCCATCTGGTGCGAAGTCGGCGTTCTGCCCCGCACCCACGGCAGCGCCATCTTCACCCGCGGTGAGACCCAGGCCATGACCATCACCACCCTGGGTATGGTCAGCGAAGCTCAGCAGCTGGACGGTCTGTCCAACGAAGAGAGCAAGCGCTACATCCACCAGTACAACATGCCCTCCTACGCCACCGGCGAAGCCGGCCGTCTGCGCAGCCCCAACCGCCGCGAGATCGGTCACGGCGCGCTGGCGGAACGCGCGCTGGTGCCCGTCATCCCCTCCGAGGATGAATTCCCCTACGCGCTGCGTCTGGTGAGCGAGATCCTGGGCAGCAACGGCAGCTCCTCCATGGCTTCCGTCTGCGGCTCCACCCTGTCCCTGATGGATGCCGGTGTGCCCATCCACGCGCCTGTCGCGGGTGTCGCCATGGGTCTGATCAAGGACACCGAGAGCGACAAGATCGCCGTTCTCACCGATATCCAGGGTCTGGAAGACTTCTTGGGTGATATGGACTTCAAGGTCGCCGGTACCATGAACGGTATCACCGCGATCCAGATGGACATCAAGATCAAGGGTATCGACCGTGATATCCTCTCCCGCGCGCTGAGCCAGGCGCTCAAGGGCCGTCTGCACATCCTCGGCATCATGCTGGAGACCCTCGGTCAGCCCCGCGCCAAGCTGAGCAAGTACGCGCCCAAGATCATCTCCTTCATGATCAACCCCGAGAAGATCGGTGAGGTCATCGGCCCCCGCGGCAAAATGATCAACAAGATCGTGGAAGAGACCGGCGTCAAGATCGACATCGAGGATGATGGCCGCGTGTTCATCTCCACCAGCGATCAGGAAGCCGCTGACAAGGCCAAGAGCATCATCATGGGCATTGCCAAGGACATCGAAGTCGGCGATGAATTCGTCGGTAAGGTCGTCCGCATCATGAACTTCGGTGCCTTCGTCGAGCTGGTCAACGGCAAGGATGGTATGATCCATATCTCCAAGCTGGACAGCAAGCGTGTCGAAAAGGTCGAGGATGTCGTCAAGGTCGGCGATGAGCTCAAGGTCAAGGTCAACGAGATCGACAGCCAGGGCCGCATCAACCTGATCCGCACCGATATCGTGTACGAAGCCAACAGCTTCCGTCCCGCCGCTCCCACCTCCCGTCCGCCCCGCCGTGACGGCCGTGACAGCCGCAAGGACTGAGATGTTCCTTTCGGACACAGATCATCCATAAATATCTAAGCAAAGGGGCTGTGTAAGCAGCCCCTTTGTTTATAGCAGGAAAGGTATCCTATGCAGCAATTCACGCTTTCAAACGGCATTCCCGTCGTGTGCGATGTCATCCCGCACCTCCGTTCTGTCTCCGTCGGCATCGGTGTCCGTGCGGGCAGCATGCTGGAGTCTCCTCAGGAGAACGGCCTCTCCCATTACATGGAGCATATGGCCTTCAAGGGCACGGAGAAACGCACCTCCAGAGAGATCGCGCAGGCGCTCGACAGTGTGGGCGGCTACCTGAACGCCGCCACCAGCAAGCTGAACACGGTCTACTATGCCCGTGTGATCGATGAGGATCTGCCGCTCGCCGTGGATGTGCTCTGCGATCTGGTCACCTCGCCCCGCATGGACGCGCGGGATTTTGAAAAAGAGCGTTCCGTCATTTTAGAGGAGATCGCCATGGTGGAGGACTGCCCGGAGGATCTCATCTTCGATGTCCTCTCGGAGGCTGTTTTCCCGGGGCAGGCGCTCGGTCAGGCTGTTTTAGGCCCGCGGGAGCGCATCGAGCATGTCACCGTGCAGGATCTGATCTCCTTCCGCGAAAAGCATTACGGCCCCGCGAACACCGTTATCTCGGTCGCCGGCAACTTCGATCCCGCGCAGTTGACGGATCTGCTGGAAAAGCACATCGGCTCCTGGCAGGGCGGCAGCGGCTGCCCCTTCCCCGCGCAGACCGTCAACCCGAAGCAGACCGTGCTCTGCCGCGCCAAAAACATCGAACAGGTGCACCTCGCGCTCAGCTATACCGGTGTCCCGCTCGGCGATCCGCGCGCCTATGATCTGGCGATCCTCAATAATATCATCGGCAGCAGCGATTCCTCCCGTCTCTTCCAGCGTATCCGCGAGGAGCTGGGGCTGGTCTACAGCGTGTACAGCGCGCCGTCCGCCTATCCCGGCTGCGGCGAGTTCACGCTCTATGCGGCCTGTTCTCCGCAAAACACCCCGAAGGTGATCGATGCCCTGAAAAAAGAAATGGCGGAGCTCCGCGCGAACGCTCCTGCTGAAAAGGAGTTTCTTTCCGCCCGCGCGCAGCTGCGCGGCAGCTTCCTACTTTCGCTTGAATCCGCCTACAACCGCATGAACGCCATGCTGGCGGATCGGATGCTGCTGGGGCGCGTAGTCACTGTGGAGGAAACGCTCCGCGGCATCAGCGCCGTCACGCCGGAAAGCCTCATGGCACTCACAGAGGAGGTCCTCTCCTCCGCGCCCTCCTCCGCCGTCATCGGCAGAAAGGCCGCCCGCTTCGAACAGCGCCTTCAGGGGTTCTGATCCTTCCCCGCCCTGTCCTCCGGCACCTGTCCGCGCCGTTTTCATTCATCTCATCTGTTTTCTCACACTTTCGGGAATGATCCCCCGCTCTCGCTCGTTCTATGTTCAGATGGGCGCAGCACCCGCGCTTCTTGAATTCTGCTGCCCACTCGTGTATAATATGCGTACGGAGGTCAGTTCCATGAAAGTGTTTTTTTATCGGTTCCTTTCGTTACTATTGTGCCTGCTCGTCCTGTTGACGCTCGTCCCGGCCGCCCTTGCGGAGGGGCTTTCCGCGCCTTACACGCTCACCGCGGCCTTTACAGGAGATGAGGATTCTTCCTTCGTCTCCTTCCCCGTCCTCACCGGCGGGGATGAGAACATCTGTTCCGCCATCAACAGCGCCCTTTCAGCCGGGGCCTTCTATCCCCAGTATCTGGGCATCCTGTCCGGTGTCACCGCAGGCTCCGCGGGCATCCGCCTTTCTTTTGAAAGCAATGTCCTGCCCGATGCCCCCATCTCAGGCCGTTATCTGTCCCTCTGCGTCACCGCCGAGGGCAAGCAGCCGCAGGGGCGTCCCGGTCAGTGCCGCTACCCCTTCATTTTCGATCTCACCACCGGCGAACTCATCCCCTTCAATGCCCTGTGTGCCGATCCCGATGCCGCGATGGACGAGATCGAAGCCTATATCCTCGATGAAGTATCGGATGAGATCAGCGATTATATGGAGTTCGCTTTCCTTTCTCCGGTTCCCTTTGACCGTTGCTTCTGCGATGGTCTGGGCAACATCACCTTCTGCTACGACCGCAATGATTTCACCTTCCTTTCCGGTTCCGCCGGCGCGGTCACCGTTCCGCAGTCCGCTTTCCCGGATACGCTCGATCTTTCCGCCGAAAGCATCCTGACCGGCCTTCTGGTCCCGGAAAAGACGCCGCTCGCGATCAGCCTGCTCGGCGCGCCGCTGGATGACGTCCTTTCCCGCTATCACGCCACCTTCGACAGCTGCTATTATGTCGAGGGGGAGGCTTACACAGTTGAGGAGCCCCAGCTTCGCGGCACCTATCTCATCACCCGGGACGGCGCTTATGTCGACAGTGTCCTTTTCACCGCGCTCATCCCGGCCTCCCTTCTCCGTTCCGCTGCTCAGATGACCGATCCCGCGCCCCGCTCTCTCGATGAGCTCGATGCCGAAAAGGAGCTCGTCCTTCCCGGCACGGCTTATACGGAGACAGACGGTTCCTTCATCCGCACCTATTACTTCGATCTCGATAACACTCTTTGCGCTGTCCGCGTAAGCAAGGCGCAATGATCCGATAAAGGAGTTTGACCTTGGCTCAGAATACCAATCCCAAAGCAAAATCCAGATCCGCGAACGCGCTTCCCTGCACGTATACCGCCACACTCTTCCGCGTCATTTTCGGCTCCGCCCTGCTGTTGCTGGGCACGCTGCTTCTGCTCGCGTGCATGATGGAGAACCAGCCCGGCTTCAACCCCTTCGCCCGTTTCGCGTGGGGGCTTTTCGGCGTGCTCACCTTCCCCTTCATCCTGCTCATCCTGTGGGCCGGCACGCTGTGTGTCGTCAGCGCCTATCACGCGGTCAGCTGGCGCGGATTCGTGCTCCTGTTCTTTACCGTCCTGTTCTTCGCCGCGTTCGTCGATCTCACATCCCAGATCGCCGGCGCGCCGCTCGTGCGTTATCATCTGGATCGCGTCAATCCCATGCGGCAGGATATGAGCCAGTATCTGCCCATGCTCGGCAAAGCCTATGAGATCTCCTCCGGCGGGGCCGGCACCGGCCTGTTCGGCATGATCATCGCCTGCCCGTTCTATCTCATTTTCAGCGTCTGGGGGGCGGTGCTCTGCGTCATCGCCATGGTCGTATTCCTGCTCATGTTCTTCCGCACCAATCCGGTGCAGCTTATCGGTGTCATCAGCGACATGCTGGAGCGTCACCGTGTCAAGCGCAGTCAGAATCCCAAACCGCAAAAGCCGGAGAAGGCCAAAAAGGCCGAGCCGAAGCCCAAGGCCCCGCAGCCTGTCAGGGTCCCGGCGCGCGGCGCTTCCTCCGCCTATACCGCCGGTATCGCCGCCACCCCGGTCATCTCCAGCCGCGGCGCTTATGAACCGGCCGCCTACACAGATCCTGTCACTGCCGATGTTCCTCAGGCCGCGCCTGCCGTCGATCAGGCGCCCATCCCGGATGATGATGACTGGGGAAATGAGTTCCCGCCCACGGTAAGCGGGGATTATCAGCAGATCTCCTTCCCCACCGATGATGTGTATCCCCTCGAGGATGAAGATCCTTATCCGCCGCAGACGCTTCAGCCCGAGCCGGCCCCGGCTCCTGCTCCCGCCCCCGCGCGTACCGAAAAGCATCTTTTCAGCCGCCGCAGTCGTCACAACCCCGCCCCCGCCGTTTCCGGGCAGGGCTACAATACGGTCTCTCCCGTTGAGGAGGAACCTGCTCCCGCCGCTCCGGCCGCTGCCGCGGTGCCTGCTTATCACACCGCCCGCGCGCCGCAGCCCGTGCAGGAAACGCCCCGTATGCCGGATCCCGTTCCCGTGCAGTCCTCTGCTCCGCAGCCCGCGGCGCCGCAGCCCGCTCCCGTCTACCATCCGGAGCCTGCCCCCGCGCCCGTGAAAGAGACCCCCGTCTCCGCCCCTGCCGAGCGGATCCCCGCGCATGAAAAGCCGGTTGAGCGGATCCCCGATCTGGTCAGAACGCCCGCCGTTCCCCTCTCCGAAACCCCTGCCGCCGTTGAGATCAGCGGCACAGATGAAGAGGACGATCTTGATCCCGGCATCATTACCCGCGAAAACTGGGAGCTGCACACCCATCAGCACGAGACCGAACCGCAGAAGAAGCGTGTCTCCACCACCCGCATGGCCATGGATGACAAGCCCAAGCTCGTGGGGGTCGATCCGGTCAGTGATGTGATCGGCGTCAAGCACGCCATCCCCAGCCGCGATACCATGCGCACGGGCGATCCCGAAAAGCGCGGCATGGACGGCCACGAGCATATGCAGACCGGCGTCCAGATGTCCATGTCCTTCCCCTATCAGTATGTGCCCCCGTCCGTGGATCTGCTCTCCGTTCCCCGCAAGAATCTCACCGATAACACCGCCGAGGATATGGAGCGCGGCGCCACCATCACCAACACCCTCAGCGCCTTCCGCATCAACAGCGAGATCCGTCAGGTGACGCACGGCCCGGCCATCACGCGCTTCGCCATCCAGATCGCCGCCGGTGTCAAGGTCTCCGCCGTCACCAGTGTCACGGAAAATATCGCGCTGGAGCTGGGCATCAAGCAGGTCCGTATCGAAGCGCCCATTCAGGGCACCAATTATATCGGCATTGAAGTCCCCAACCGCGTTGCCACCCCGGTCACCTTCCGTGAGGTGCTGGAATGCGAAGCCCTGGCCAACGCCCGTTCCAATCCCCTGCTGGTCGCGCTGGGCAAGGATATCGGCGGTACGCCCATCCTGTGCGATCTTGGCAAGATGCCCCACCTGCTCATCGCCGGCTCCACCGGCAGCGGTAAATCCGTCTGTATCAACTCCATCATCTGCAGCCTCATCTACCGCGCCTCACCCAAGCAGGTCCGCCTCATTCTGGTGGACCCGAAGCAGGTCGAGCTGCAGGTCTACAACAGCATTCCCCATCTGCTCGTTCCCGTCATCTCGGATCCCAAAAAGTCCGCTGCGGTGCTCAACTGGGTGGTCAATGAGATGTTCGAGCGCTACAGCAAGTTCACCGCCGCCAAGGTACGCAATCTGGCCGGCTTCAACAAGATCAAGGCCGGCACGGACGAAGAACTGCCCAACATCGTGGTCATCATCGATGAAATGGCGGATATCATGGAGGTCTGCCGCAAGGATGTGGAAGAATCCATCCGCCGTCTGGCCGCGCTGGCCCGCGCCGCAGGTATTTACATGATCGTGGCCACCCAGCGTCCTTCCGTTGACGTCATTACCGGCGTCATCAAGAACAACATCCCCAGCCGTATCGCCTTCTCCGTCACCAGCACAGCCGACAGCCGCACCATCATCGATGTCGGCGGCGCGGAAAAACTGCTGGGCAAGGGCGATATGCTCTACAAGCCCACCGGCTCCACCCCCGTCCGTGTGCAGGGCTGCTTCCTCTCCGATGAGGAGGTCAATGACATCTGCAATGACCTGGCCGGGCGCTACGAGACCAACTACAACCCCGATATTCAGGAGACCATCAACGAAGTACGCGATGAGCCCGAGGCCGATACCGTCACCGGCACCGGCGATGAGGTCCACGGCGGCGACAGCACCGATTTCGACGATCTGCTGCACGATGCCATCCTGATGGCCATCGAGGACGGGCAGACCTCCGTTTCCATGCTGCAGCGCCGTCTGCGCGTCGGCTACGGCCGCGCCGGACGGCTGGTGGATGAAATGGAAAAGCGCGGTATCATCTCCAAGTCCGAGGGCAGCAAACCCCGCAAGACCCTCATGACCCGCGAGGATTACGCCCGTCTGCTGGAATCCCAGCAGGATTGATCCTCCTTTTCCCTTCCTTACCCGATTCAAAGCGGCGGGATACACTCCGTATCCTGCCGTTTTCTTTCTTCTGCTCCGCGTTCGTGTAAATCTCTTCTTTTGAACAGTTGCCTGATTCCTGATTTTGTAGTATATTATACTAACAACATTTTCCCCATTGAAAACGCGTCACGCCTCCCGGCGTGATATACCGTTTGTATTCGCAAGAACCGATAAAAAAGGAGTAATCCCATGGAAAACGTACGTATTCAGGATGACCTGTACCACTATGTCAACGGCGAATGGATCGAAAACGCCGTGATCCCTGATGACCGCCCTGTGACCGGCGGCTTCACCGATCTTTCCGACGGCGTTGAAAAAACGCTGACGCAGGATCTGAAGACCATGAACGAAAAGGACGAATACCCGGACGAGTATATGCGCCGCGCGGGCAAGTTCTTCGCGCTGGTCATGGATACCAAACGCCGCAGCAGCGAAGGCTTCCGTCCCGTTATGCCCCTGCTCAAGAAGATCCGCGGCCTCACCGGCATCACGCATTTCAACCGCAATCTGAAGGATCTGGTCATGGACGGTATTCCCCTGCCCTTCGATCTCTCCGTTCAGGAGGATATGAAGGACAGTAACGCCCGCTGCCTGTATGTCGGCGGCCCGTCCACCATCCTGCCCGATACCACCTATTACGCCGATGCCATGGCGCCGCAGCGTGACGCGCTGCTGGGCGTGTGGAAGAACATGGCCGCGGGTGTCATGAAGTACGCGCGCATCCCGGAGGAAGAGAAGGCGCTGTATATCGAGGACACCCTCAAGTTCGACGCCCTCATCGCCGGTCTGGTAAAGAGCAGAGAAGAGCGCAGCGAATATACCAAGATGTACAACCCCACGAAGACCGTCCGCGTCGGCACGCTGCTGCGTCCCGTCAAGTTCAAGCGCCTGCTCTCACAGCTGTTTGAAACGGTTCCCGAATGGGTCTCCGTGGCCGATCCCCGCTTCCTGAAGGGCTTCTCCACCCTGTTCAATGAAGCGAACTTCCCCCTCTACCAGCACTGGGCTTATGTCAACTGCGCCATCAGCGCCGCGCCCTATCTGTCCGAAAAGCTGCGCGAGATCGGCACCTCCTATCGCCGCGCGCTCACCGGTGTCGCCTCCGTCAGCACGGTAGAGCGCTACGCCTACAGCCTCACCTCCGCTGTCTTCTCCGACGCGCTCGGCCTGTACTATGGCCGCACCTACTTCGGCGAGGAAGCCAAGCGCGATATTCTGGAAATGGTCCATGAGATCATTGCCGAATACAAAAAGCGCGTGATGGTCAATCCCATCCTCGGCGAAGAGACCCGCCTCAAGGCCATCCGCAAACTGGACACCATGAAGGTGAAGATGGGCTACCCCGATAAGTTAAACGCGATCGCCGATAAGCTCGTCTATGAAGAGGGCCTCAGCCTGTTCGGCGCGCTCTCCGCGCTGGATAAGATCCGCCGCGAGGATGAGTTCGGCAAGCTCTTCCAGCCCGTGGACAAGACCGAATGGGTCATGAACGCGCACATCGTCAACGCGTGCTACAACCCCTTCTCCAACGATATCACCTTCCCTGCCGCCATCCTGCAGGCGCCCTTCTACTCCGTCAAGCAGACCCGCTCCTGCAATCTGGGCGGCATCGGCGCAGTCATCGGTCATGAGATCTCTCACGCCTTCGATAACAACGGCGCCAAGATCGATGAGAACGGCGTGCTGAGCCAGTGGTGGACGAAGGAAGATTTCAAACGCTTCGACAAGGCCACCAAGGCCATGATCAAGCAGTTTGAAGGCATCACCCTCCCCTTCGGCGAGGTCAACGCCACCCTGACCGTCAGCGAGAACATCGCGGATAACGGCGGCATGGCGGTCACGCTGGCCATCATGAAGGGCATGGATGCCCCGGATTACAAGGAATACTTCATCAACTGGGCGAGAGTCTGGTGCGCCAAGGCCCGTCCGGAATACAGCGCCATGCTGCTGAAGGTGGACGTCCACGGTCCCAAGGAGCTGCGCGGCAATATGCCTCCCCGCAATTTCTCCGAATGGTATGAGACCTTCGGTGTCACGAAGAACGACAAGATGTACATCGCGCCGAACAAGCGCCTCATCATCTGGTAATCATCAGGCATTCCGTCTGCACAATCTTAATATTGGGCTGCCGCGCTTTTCTGCCGCGGCAGCCCTTTTCATTCACGCGGAAAGCGCGGCATGTCCGTTGCTCTCAAAATGGCACGTATTCTCCACTTGTGTGATCATTTCGCCAATATTTCTACGAATCAGCGCCACTTTCTGCAATCATCACTGTATTTATACGCGTTAATCGCCACTTTTTATACATTTACATCCCTTTTTTGTCCGTTCTTCCGCCCATCGTTCCTTGCAGGAATTCACCGTTTTTTGCCGAACAACTTATCAAAAGCATTTCCATCGATTCACGAAAGGAAGATCCTTTGCCATGAAAGCACCCGGCTTTAATCCGTATCTCCCCTCCTGGGAATATGTCCCGGACGGCGAACCCTATGTCTTCGGCGACCGCGTTTACGTCTACGGCTCCCACGACCAGTTCAACGGCCATGTCTTCTGCATGGGCGATTATATCTGCTGGTCCGCGCCGGTCGATGATCTGGGCAACTGGCGCTATGAAGGCGTCATCTACCCCCGCAATGAGGATCCCGTCAATAAGGACGGCCGCATGTGCCTGTACGCGCCCGATGTCACGGTGGGCCCGGATGGCCGTTACTACCTTTTCTATGTGCTGGACAAGGTGAATATCGTCTCCGTCGCCGTGTGCGATACCCCCGCCGGGCGCTATCAGTTCCACGGCTATGTGCATTATGCCGACGGCACCCGTTTGGGCGAGCGTCCCGGCGATGAGCCCCAGTTCGATCCCGGCGTGATCACCGAAGGGGACCGCACCTATATGTACACCGGCTTCTGCGGACACGGTGACAAGAGCCGTCACGGCTCCATGGTCACCGTTCTCGCGCCTGACATGCTCACCATCGTTGAAGAGCCCCGCTTTGTGGTGCCGGGCGCCATGTACGCCGAAGGCACAGGCTATGAAGGACACGCCTTCTTTGAGGCCTCCTCCATTCGCAAACACGGCGATACCTACTACTTCGTTTACTCCTCCACCGTTATGCATGAGCTCTGCTATGCCACCAGCCGTTCTCCGCTGGGCGGCTTTGTCTACGGCGGTGTCATCGTCAGCAACAACGATATGCACATGGGTCCCGAGCCCGATCTGCCCAAGGCCTACGGCGGCAATAATCACGGCAGCATCGTGGAGATCAACGGACAGTGGTACATCTTCTATCACCGTCAGACCAACGCGCATCACTTCAGCCGTCAGGGCTGTATCGAGCCCATCACCATCGATGAAAACGGTCATATCGCGCAGGTGGAGATCACTTCCTGCGGCCCCAACGGCGGTCCGCTCCCCGGCAGGGGCACTTATCCCGCCTATATCGCCTGCCACCTGTACAACAAGCATGACCGCCGCCTGTACGCGGATGATATGACCGCTCCGCGCGTCACACAGGACGGCCGCGACGGGGATGAGATCCCCGGTCACATCGCTTTCATCAAGGACGGCACCGTGATCGGCTTCAGATACTTCGATTTCAGATCCGTAAAGAAGATCACCATCACCACCCGCGCTTACTGCAAAGGCACCTTCCGGGTCAGCACCGCGCCGGACACCCCCGTCCTCGCGGAGATCCCCGTTGTCAGCCAGAACATCTGGTGGCCCGCTTCCGCGCCGCTTTCCCTGCCGGACGGCGTTCATGCCATCTATCTCACCTATGAGGGCACCGGCACGCCCAGTCTCTGCACCATTGCCTTTGAATGATCCTTTGCCTCATCTCCATACAAAACGGCGCCTTCCGTTTCCGGAAGACGCCGTTTTAACATACTATCGTGATCTTACTTTTTCTTCTTAAAGCTCAGCATGCGCTCGTTGCCCTGCCACAGCCGCTTCATATTCTCGCGGTGGCGCAGCATGATCAGCGCGCAGATGATCAGGGAGAAGGGAATGCCGGGCAGCGCCGGAATATCGGCACGGAACGCCTGCATGAAGATGACATTGATGGCGTAGGAAGCGCCGAACACGATGCTGGCCAGCGACACATAGCGGCTGAAGCCTACGACAACGAACCAGATCAGGCCCGCCATGCCGCCCGCGCCGGGGAAGATCAGACACACCACCGCGGCTGTGCAGGCCACGCCCTTGCCGCCCTTGAAGCCAAACAACGCCGGCCAGTTGTGGCCCAGGATCACACCCAGACCGCCGGCCATGGAGCAATACAGGTTCAGCATTTCATTTTCACCACCGGCGATCCAGCGGCCGATCAGCACCGCCAGTACAGCCTTGCCGAAATCCACCAGCAGTGTCACGGCGCCGGCCGCCTTGCCGTAGGTACGCAGCATATTGGTGGTGCCGGGGTTATGGCTTCCTTCCTTGCGGATATCCTTGCCCAGCACGCGGCTCAGCAGAATACCGGATTGAATATTGCCCAGCGCGTAACCGATCGCCAGACACAGGATCACTGTCCATACCATCAGCGAGCATCCTCCTTCTTCTTTTCGCGCAGCACGAACCTCAGCGGCGTGCCCTCAAAGCCAAAGGCCTTGCGCATGCAGTTTTCCAGATAACGTTCGTAGGCAAAATGCATCAGTTCTTCGTTGTTCACAAACAGCACGAAGGTCGGGGGGCAGGTCCCGTGCTGGGTCGCGTAATAGATCTTCAGCTTGCGTCCGCCGATCGTCGGGGGCTGCAGGCTGATCATCGCGTCACCGATCACATCGTTCAGCGCGCCGGTGCCCACACGCTTGGTGGCCTGTTCATATACCGCCTTCACCTGATCCAGCACGGTATTCACACGCTTGCCGGTCAGGGCGCTGATGAACAGCACAGGCGCGTAGTCCATGAATTTCAGGTCCTCGATCACCTGCTTGCGGTATTTTTCCAGCGTGCCGGTCTCTTTTTCGATCGCGTCCCACTTGTTCACGATCACGACCGCCGCCTTGCCCTCTTCGTGGATCATACCGGCGATACGGGCATCCTGCTCGGTCACGCCCTCCTGCGCGTCAATCAGCATCAGCGCCACATCACAGCGGCGGATCGCGCCGATCGAACGCATCACGCTGTAGCGCTCCAGCGATTCATCCTCAATGGCGCGCTTGCGGCGGATCCCGGCGGTATCAATGATATTGAACTCCGTACCGTCCGTATCGGTGAAGGCCGTGTCGATCGCGTCACGCGTGGTACCGGCAATGTTGCTCACCATCGTGCGGTCCTGACCCAGCAGATCATTCACCAGGCTGGATTTGCCCACGTTCGGGCGTCCGACCACCGCCAGCTGGATCACACCGGCATCCGCGTCCTCGTCCTCGGCGGCAGTGCGCTCCGGCAGTTCCTTCACAATGGCATCCAGCAGATCACCCAGGCCCAGCATGTTCGCCGCGCTGATGCCCATCGGATCACCCAGGCCCAGCTCATAAAACTCATACAGCACATCGCTCAGGCCCATATGATCCATCTTGTTCACCACCAGCAGCACCGGCTTATGGGTGCGGCGCAGCAGATTGGCCACCTCGCGGTCGTCCGGGGTCAGACCGGCCTTCGCGTCAGTGAAAAAGCAGATCACATCCGCCATTTCCATGGCGATCTCCGCCTGTCTGCGCATCTGGCTCAGCAGCACATCCTCGCTGCGGGGGTCGATACCGCCCGTATCGATCAGTGTAAAACGGCGCCCGATCCATTCCGCGTCCGCGTAGATACGGTCACGGGTCACACCCGGCGTATCCTCCACGATCGCGATGCGCCGCCCGGTGATCTTGTTAAAAAATGTGGATTTGCCCACGTTCGGCCGCCCTACGATCGCGACCAGGGGTTTTGCGTTCGTCATTTGTTCCTCCAAATCGCGGCAGATTTACGCCGCGGTCATCATCCTTTGCGGATCATTCTTTTCCCAGCATGGCCCGGAACAGCGCCTGCCCGCGGTTGGGCACGATGGTCAGCCGTCCGCCCAGCGCGGCATTCAGTTCCTCCAGCGTCATATCATCCAGGAACCTGTCCTTTTCATCCCGCAGGGTGTCCTGACAGATCAAAATCTCATCCGCCTCTTCATCCTGCAGCTGTTCCTTCAGATCCTGCCCGGTCAGAAGCCCGGTCACCGTCACGGTCTCGCCGAAGAAACGGTTCAGCACAGGCTTCACCCGTATCTCCGCGCCCTTGGGGCCGTAATCCCGCACCCAGCGCTCCATCACCGGCGCGATCGAGGTCCCGCAGCCGATCAGCACCTTCCTCGGCACCGCTTCCTCCGTGTTCATCTCCGCGGCGTCCTTCAGCGCGTTTTCAAACTGCCGCAGCAGTCCCACGCCGTTCTCGATCTGCGGATAACCCTCATAGCAGTCATCCTCCGGGTACGGAAGCCCGGCAATGCAGTACATTTCATCGCTCGGGAACACAAAGCGTGTGCCGTGTTCCTCCAGCAGTTTTTCCTGCCACCGCTCCGCCTGCGCGATGATCGTCCGCGCCTCTTCCTTTGTGTAGGGGCGCAGTTTTTCCAGCCCGTCACGGTATCTGGTCAGCCCCACCGGCACCAGCGCGGCGCTTACAGCGCTCGGCATCAGGTCCGAAAGGTCATTCAGGGTCCTTTCCAGCGCCTCCCCGTCATTCCAGCCGGGGCACAGCACGATCTGCACATGGAAGTGGATGCCGATCTCCTTCAGCTTGCGCAGCCGTTCCATGATCCTGTCCGCCAGCGGGTTCTTCAGCATACGCTTTCTAAGCTCCGGGTCAGTCGTATGCACACTGATAAACAGGGGGCTCGGCTTGCGGCGGATCATCCGGGCAAACTCCTCATCGTTGACATTGGTCAGCGTGATATAATTGCCCATCATCAGGCTCATGCGCCAGTCATCGTCTTTTACATACAGCGTCTCGCGCATGCCCTTCGGCATCTGGTCGATAAAGCAGAAAACGCATTTATTGCGGCACACGCGCGGCTTGAGTGAAATGCTGTTGATCGTCAGCCCCAGCGGCGTTCCCTTGGCCTTCAGCAGCTGCACCAGCTTTTCTTCGCCCTCATGACGGAAACGCACATCCACACGCGCGCGGGTCGAAAGCACCTGATAATCGATATCGTCAATGATCTCTTCCCCGTTCAGGCTGATCAGCAGATCCCCTGCCCGAATCCCGTGACGCGCCGCGACCGAACCCGGGCGCACATCGTCGATCACATGTTCCATACCGGTGCCTCCTCCCCATTTTGCTGCCGGAAGCCTCATGCCGCGAAGGGCATAAAAGTCCTTCTATATTATCGTAAAAAATCCGCCTGTTGTCAACCATATCCGGGTATTGTGGTGCATACGGCAATCAAAAAGGACAGGCTTTTTCTCTCTGCCTGTCCTTTCCGCGCCATTTTGTGTTAAAACGGTTTCAGTTATGCCAGTCTTTGACCAGTCTGCCCTGCTTATCCCGCATATGTCCAAACAGGATGGTCAGAAAATCCACAGCCCATCCAATATAAAAGCCTCCGCCCGAGAACATATACATAAAGCCTGTGCCCACCTTCCCCAGATAGAAACGGTGAACTCCGATATAGCCAAAGAAAACGCAAAGCAGCAGTGCCGTCAGACGGCTCTTGGGCGAAATATACCGGCGGCGTTCCGTTTCCGCTGTCAGGCGGCGCTGTTCTGCTTCCCATTTGCTCCGCATCTCCAGCCGTTCCTGTTCAGCCTTGGTCTGCTCAGCCAGACGCATCCGCTCAAACTCCAGCTGACGCGCCTGCGCGGCTTCGATCTCCGCGTCTGCAGCCAGCTTTTTCTGCCGCTGCAACTCGATCTCGTCATACGCAGCATTCGGCGTTCCACAATAGTCACACCGGGGCCACATCATCTGCATTTCCGCGCCGCAACTTGAACACTTCATGTTTCCACCTCATTGATCGATCAGCGCGTTTTCATTCATCCTCAGCCGCGCTGTTCCCCCCCCCGGAAAGGTTCGCTTTTTCCCTTTCCATGTCAGAATTATACACCATTTTTCCCTTTCTCTGCAAACTTTAACAGACATCATCCTGTATTTTTCAGACACCCGGATGTATCTTTCGCGCACACATCCCGTTCCTCTCCTCAGGAGCCTCTTTTCATCTTCCAATGATCCCGTCATCCTTGACATCTATTGCCCTCCGCTCTTATACTTTCCCTGTCAGGAGGTATTCCCCAATGTTTGTCCGGTTACAGCCCTATTTTCAGCCCATCCTCACCGCCTGCCTGTTGTTCCCCTTCGCAGCAGGGGTGTTCACATTGCCCTTCACCATCGTCAATTACCGCAAGTTCGGCGGCATCGCCATCATGCGCGTGTTCATCGTTTATTCCTTCATCCTCTACAGCATGTGCGCGTTCCTGCTCACCGTGCTGCCGCTGCCCTCGCGGGAGGCGGTCGCCGCCATGCCCGCCCACTCCATCGGATGGGTCCCTTTCCGGGATCTCGCGGAAGGGCTTGAAAAGTCCGGCGTCCTCGCGTCGCCCTTCAGCGGCGCGGCATGGCTTTCCTTCCTCCGGTCTCCCCAGTTCTTTCAGGCTCTTGCCAATATCATCATGCAGATCCCCCTTGGCATCTACCTGCGCTATTATTTCCGCTGCAATTGGAAAAAGACGCTGCTCATCGGCTTCTGTGTCTCCCTCTTTTATGAACTCACCCAGTTATCCGGCCTTTTCTTCATCTATCCCAAGGCCTACCGCTATACCGAAATGGATGATCTCATCTTTAACACGCTGGGAGCCATGATCGGCTTTTTCATCACGCCCCTGCTCTGCCGCTTTCTGCCCACCCGGGATGAGATCGATTCCATCTCCTATCGCAAGGGTGAACGCCTCACCCTCATCCGCCGCTTCATTGCCGCCATGCTGGATGCCTTCATCTGCGTCCTGATCCTGCCGCCGCTCCTGTATCTGCTTTCAGCGGTTCTGTCCGGTTTCGGGCTTTTTTCTGTCACCCTGTGCTTCCTGTTTGTATATTTCACCCTTCTCCCATGGCTCTGCCGCGGCAGCACCCTCGGGCAGCTTCTGCTGCGCCTTCGCATCGTCCCGCTTAACACCATGACGCCCGCGCGATTCCGGCAGCTTTTTATCCGCAATCTCTTCCTTTATTTCATTGAGCCGCTCATTTTTCTGGCCGATGTCTTTTCCGTCAGCATCATCGTGCTCTCGCTGGCCGGCAGCGTGGATGACCCGCTCTCTCTCCTTTTCTTCATCCTCTTCCCCGCGCTCATCATCCTGCTCTCCCTTGTGTTTTTCCTCGGCGCGTATCTCCGTCACAATACATTCCCGCACGGTCAGCTCAGCCGCACGCGCATCGTCATCATTCCGCGCTCTGTCAGGTCCTGATCCCTGTTTTTCACTCGGGTTCTCCGTAACTCTCCGCAAATTCCTTTTGAAAAAATTCATGTAAGCGCTTTCATTTTGGTTTTTCTTGTGTTATAATCATTCTGCAACGGGCATTTGCCCATCATCACGCCTTTTATTAATTGGAGGTTTACACGCTTATGAGCAGGATCGTTTGTTTCGGTGAGATCATGTTGAGGCTTAATCCCGAAGGATACCGCCGTTTCGTTCAGGTAGATACCATGGAAGCCACCTATGGCGGCGGCGAAGCCAATGTCTCTGTTTCTCTGGCCAACTACGGCCATGATGCCGCTTATGTTACCAAGCTGCCCGATCACGAGATCGGCCAGGCCGCGATCAACAGCCTGCGTCAGTACGGCGTTGACACCCGCATGATCGTCCGCGGCGGCCCCCGCGTCGGCATCTACTTCTGCGAGAAGGGTGCTTCCCAGCGCGGCTCCAAGGTCGTTTACGACCGCGCCGGTTCCTCCATCGCGCTGGCCAAGCGTGAGGATTTTGACTGGGATAAGATCCTCGAAGGTGCAGAGTGGTTCCACTTCACCGGTATCACCCCCGCCATCGGCGGCGATCTGCCCGAGATCTGCCTCGACGCGCTGAAGAAGTGCCGCGAAAAGGGCATCACCGTCAGCTGCGACCTCAACTATCGCGGCAAGATGTGGTCCCGCGAGGCTGCCGGCAAGGTCATGGCCCAGCTGGTCCCCTATGTTGATGTCTGCATCGCCAACGAAGAAGACGCTGCCGATGTCTTCGGCATCCACGCCGCCAACACCGACGTCGCGGGCGGCAAGCTCAACAAGGAAGGCTACATCTCCGTAGCCCAGCAGCTGATGGATCGCTTCGGCTGCAAGAAGGTCGCCATCACCCTGCGCACCTCCATTTCCGCCAGCGATAACAACTGGGCGGGCATGCTCTATGACGGCGAAAAGGCCTATTTCTCCAAGGAATACGCCATCCGCATCGTCGACCGTGTCGGCGGCGGTGATTCCTTCGGCGGCGGCCTCATCCATGCCCTGCTCCGCGGCTGGGATTGCCAGAGCGTCATCGAATACGCCGTGGCCGCTTCCTGCCTGAAGCAGACCATCGAACACGACTACAACCTCGTCAGCGAAAAGGAAGTGCTGGCGCTGGCCGGCGGCAACGCCTCCGGACGTGTGCAGCGCTGATCACGCTCACAGAGGTCACACAAAAGGCCGCCGGCAAACGCCGGCGGCCTTTATCGTTCATCCACCGCTCTCATCAGAAACGGGCATCGGTCCGGGTCTCGCTTCATTATGAAACGCTGCCGCCGTTTTGCCGGAAGTCCTCGATCGCCGCGTGCTTTTCACCGCACCGGTTGCAGCAGAATACGCCGTCCCGCTCCTTGATCGTGCCGCCGCAGCTCACACCGCCGGCTCTCGCGATATGGCGGTATGTACGATCATCATCGTTCATCATGGTCGGTTTTTTGATCGCGCCGCCTGTCACCTTTTCCAGTTCATTTTCACGCACATTCTGTTTCTGATCCATGTTTTCTTTCTCCTTTCATCCTGTTTCAAGTATTCATACGATCGACCCGTAAAAAATCCACGTTTTCCTGATATCATTGCCTTTTTTCGCAGTATACACCTCAGAGCCCCAAAACACAATCGAAAACAGTCAAAAAGGTCGTTTTCCCGCCTTTTCGGGAATTGACGAATGATCCCGTCCCCGATAAAATGATAAACGGCGTATTTTCCGTTTCTGACGGATCCATTTTCATTTTTCACGATCGATCATCGATCAAGGAGTTTTCACATGCAGAAAGCACAGAATCAGAGCCGCAGCAAGCTGCTGGGCGAAATGCCGATGAATAAACTGGTCCCCAAGATCTCCGTGCCCATCATGATCAGCATGATGGTGCAGGCGCTCTACAATGTGGTGGACTCCATTTTCGTCGCGCGTTACGATCCCGATGCCCTCACCGCGGTCTCCCTCGCCTATCCCATCCAGATGCTCATGATCGCGCTGTCTGTCGGCATGGGTGTCGGTATCAATTCGCTCATTTCCCGTAAGCTGGGCGAAAAGAACATGCAGGAAGCCCGCAGCGCCGCCTGGAACGGCATCTTCATCGAAGCCTGCAGCTTCCTCATCTTCCTGGTCGTCGGCCTGTTCCTGGCCGCGCCCTGTATGAACCTTTTCACCAGCGAAAGCCTCAATAACGCCGCCAAGATCCGCGATCTGGGCACCTCCTATCTCAGTATCGTGTGCACCTTCTCCTTCGGCGTGTTCATGTCCATCTGCTTTGAGCGCATGCTGCAGTCCACCGGCAACACCATGCTCAGTATGACCACGCAGCTCACCGGCGCCGTATGCAACATCGTGCTGGATCCCATCCTGATCAATACGCTGGATATGGGCATTCAGGGTGCCGCCATCGCCACCGTCATCAGCCAGTGGGTCAGCATGCTGCTTGGCTTCACGCTCAATCAGCTCAAGAACACCGAATTGCGCCTGCGCCTGAAGGAGTTCCGTCTCCGCGCCGCTTCTCTCAAGGGCATCCTCGCGGTCGGCATTCCCTGCGCCGTCATGCAGTCCATCGCCTCGGTCATGAATGTGGCCATGAACGCCATTCTGTCCGCCTTCCCCCTTGAGGGCAATGCCGCGGTCAATGTGCTCAATATCTATTTCAAGCTCCAGTCCTTCGTGTTCATGCCGGTCTTCGGTCTGGGCAGCGGCATGGTCGCCATCGTCGGCTACAATTTCGGCGCGCGTCTGCGTCAGCGCGTGTATGACGCCATCAAGGTCGCGCTCCGCTATGCCATCGCCATCATGCTCGTCGGCACCATCCTGTTCCTGGCCATCCCCGGCCCGCTGATGAGCCTGTTCGAGGGCGCTCCCGCGGAGCAGCCTGCCGAGGCCGTCACCGCCGAGACCGTCCTCACCGCTGAAAACGCGGATGCCGCCTCTGAAGTTCTCGCCGCCGCCGAAACCACGGATCCCGTGATCACCGCGCTCCCCGATGGCGAAGCCCCCGCGGAGGAGCTTCCGGCGCAGACCGCCCGCTCCATGAGCGAGATCGGCGTCATCGCCATGCGCATCATCTGCATCCACTTCATCTTCGCGGCCATCGGCATCACGCTCAGCAATGTCTTCCAGGCCATCGGAAAGGGCAATTACGGCCTTATCATGAGCCTCTGCCGCCAGCTGGTCGTGCTGGTCCCCACCGCCTGGCTGCTCTCCAAAATCAGCCTCGACGCGGTCTGGTACTCCTTCCTCATCGCGGAGCTCGTTTCCCTCGCCATCTGCCTCTTCCTCTACCGCAGGGTGGACAGGAAGATGCTTTCCGTCCTGTGACACCCCATTCCATCTGATGTCTGCCTGAACCGCATTCCCTGTTTTATGACGGCATTTCCGGTCTTTTTCCGGAAATGCCTTTTTTGTTCCCCGGTCCTGCCTTTATCCCCGCGCTCCGTCCGCGTTCACGGATTGCGCATCCCTCCATGTTCATATATAATACTCTTACCCGTTATCAACGCCCGGAAGGAGGAAACCGCGTGAAGAAATATCTGATTTTTCTGCTTGCCGTATGCTTATTCATCGGTACAGCCGCCGCGGATTCCCTCGTCTGGCCTGAAAAGACCGCCACCGTGGCTGCCGAAACGTTCCTGAACGACAGCAGTCTGGATGAAGTCATCCTGCCGCCCGGCGTGACCATGATCGGCAGCCGCGCGTTCGCCTTCAGCAGCCTCCGCCGTATCACCCTGCCGGGCAATGCCGATATCAGCGCGGACGCCTTTGAGGGCTGCGGTCCCCTGACAGTGGATGTGCCCTCCGGCAGCCCCAACGCGGCTTTCGCGACAGAGCATCTGCAGTTAGTCCCCCGCGTTTTCTCCGATGGCACCCTGATCGCCGGCGAGGATCTGCCCCCCAATGTCTACATCATCACCGCCGTCCCCGGCTCCGTCGCCTCTGTCACGCTGCAGGGCGGTCCCGAGCCCCTCACCCGCGCCTTCACCGGCAGCCTCATCCTGCAGGTCCGCGGCGGCGAGCAGTTGGAGCTCCGAAACGCCTCCGCCATCGTGGATTATGAGTTTGATCAGTCCGGACACCTTCCCGCCGCGGACGGGCAGGGCATGCTGCGTGTCGGCATCGATATCGCGCCGGGCACCTACGCCGTCACACCCGTTGATACTGCCGGCACCCTCACCTTTTACAGCGACTATCGTCTGCACGCGCGCTCCTCGCTGGTCATCGATGACGCGTGGCTCGCGGCGGAAGGCAGCATCACGCTCCGCGAGGGCGATCTGATCGGCTACGAAGGCCTCCGCTTCCCGCAGGGCAGCGCTCCCGTACGCCGCGCGCTCATCATCAGTCAGACCTATCCGGATACCCCCAGTATGACCCTTCAGGGCCCCGTCACCGACGGCCGCGGCATGCACGATATGCTGACCCGTCTGACCGGCACGCCCTTCACCGCCGCCCGTGTCACCAACCTCACCGCGTCGGATCTCCTGTCCGCCGTCGTGTCCGCCTTCAGCGATGCTCAGGAAGATGACATCAGCCTTCTCTACTATTCCGGCCACGGCTTTGAAGGCGGAGAACTGGTGGGCACGGACATCAATACCGTCACCCCGTCCCAATTGCGTCAGGCCCTCGATCAGATCCCGGGCGTCAAGATCCTCCTCGTCGATGCCTGCTACAGCGGCGGCCTGCTCGTTCAGAGCGCCTCCGCCAATGACCCCCATACCGCTTCCGGCGCCGCCGATTTCGTCTCGGCCTTCACCGATGCCTTCGCCGATGTCATCTCCGCTTCCCCGGATGAAGGCTTCGCCGCGCGGTCCTATTATGTCATGACAGCCTGCGCCGAGGACGAGCTTGCCTTTGAAAGGAACTACACCGTCAACGGCACCCGTGTCAAGGCCGGCATCTTCACCTACGGTCTCTGCATGGGCTGCGGCTGGGATGAACTGTACCGGACCCCCATTTCCTCCCTCCCCGCCGATGACGGCGACGGCCGTCTGACCCTGAACGAGCTTTACGCCTATGTCGCCCGGTATGTCGCCGCTGAACCCACTCCCGAATTCCAGACCGTGTCCGTTTCCCCCTCCGGCAGCGATTACGTGCTGTTCATCCCCTGATCAGCTCTGCCGGGCTTCCGGCCATTCTCCTCATTCTCCTTTTGCCACTTCACATACCCCCAAAAAACAAAAATAGCATCTTTACCGATGCTAACTT
Source organism: uncultured Clostridia bacterium (assembly GCA_937907055.1). Lineage (GTDB taxonomy): Bacteria > Bacillota > Clostridia > Christensenellales > Aristaeellaceae > ZC3RG03. The sequence goes on from CALCTW010000083.1 coordinate 25,323, forward strand.
CCCTATATATTCCTCCCTTTCCCCATCCCGTCCCGTTTTCTTCTCTTCCTCCCCCCCTCCCAGCCAAAAGCGCGAGCTGAAGGCTGAGGGGACAGTCAGAACGGGATGGATTTTTTGTTTCCGGCTAAGCCGTACGGAGGGAGGCGTAGCAGCGCTACGTTGACCGGAGTGAGGCAACGCCGGAGCAAAAAAGCCGCCCGTTATGACGCCCCCGAAGCCTGAAGCGAGCGCACACATATGACGCCCCCGAAGCCTAAAGCTCGCGCACAAACAAAAAACCGCCATGCACAGCCGGCTTGACCGCAGCACACGCGCCAAAATGCTTACTGCTGCTTCCTTCCGGACCTGACAGGGTTCACACCGGCTCATCGCACGGGGCCCACTGTACATGACGGCTTTCCTATCTTAACCTATCCGCGCGAAAATTGCAAGGGCTGACGCTCAAAAAAGCGCCGTCTCCTGCCTTTTCTCATGGTTTTTCTCATTGTATACCAAAATACGCGGGTTTTCTTATAAGTTTTATATTGACAATATTATAAGAACCGCATTATAATGACCCTTGCCAATAAACTTCTATGAAGGAGATGCAACTATGTCTGTACAGCTTCTCAGCGGCATCATGCTGGTCGTATTTTTCGCGATCATGATCGGCGTGGGCATCTACTCCCGCCGTCACGCCAAGGATGTGAACGGCTTCGTGCTCGGTAACCGCGGCGTCGGCCCCTGGCTCACCGCTTTCGCCTTCGGCACCAGCTATTTCTCCGCAGTTATCTTCGTCGGTTATGCCGGTCAGTTCGGCTGGCTGTTCGGTTCCGCCGCCACCTGGGCCGGTCTGGGCAATGCCTTCATCGGCTCCCTGCTGGCCTGGATCATCCTGGGCCGCCGCACCCGCGTGATGACCCAGCACATCGATGCCAAGACCATGCCCGATTTCTTCGGCAAGCGCTTTGATTCCTCCGCGCTGAAGATTGCCGCTTCTGTTATCGTGTTCATCTTCCTCATTCCCTATACCGCTTCTCTGTACAACGGTCTGTCCAGCCTGTTCAAGATCGCGTTTGATATCGAATACTGGGTCGTCATCCTCGTCATGGCTGTGCTCACCGGTATCTATGTCATTTACGGCGGCTACATGGCCACCGCCATCAACGATTTCATTCAGGGTATCATCATGCTGGGCGGCATCGCTGCCGTCATCGTCGCTGTCATCAATCAGCAGGGCGGTCTGGTCGAAGCCATGCAGGGCCTGGCCTCCGTGCCCGTTGTTGATGCCGCCAAGGATGCTTCCTGGGCCGGCGCCTATTCCTCCTTCTTCGGTCCCGACCCCGTCTTCCTGCTGTTTGTGGTCATCCTCACCAGCCTCGGTACCTGGGGTCTGCCGCAGATGGTCGGCAAGTTCTACTCCATCAAGAGTGAGAAGGACATCCACAAGGGCACCGTCATTTCCACCGTCTTCGCCATCATCGTGGCCGGCGGCTGCTACTTCCTGGGCGGCTTCGGTCGTCTCTACTTCAAGGACGCCACTGCCACCCCCCTGTTCGATACCATCGTTCCCACCATGCTGGCGCAGCTGTCTCCTGTCATCATCGCCGTCGTGATCGTGCTGGTGCTCTCCGCCTCCATGTCCACCCTGTCTTCTCTGGTCCTCACCTCTTCCTCCACCTTCACGCTGGATATCGTGAAGCCGCTGCGCAAGAATAAGATGACCGAAAAGAAGCAGCTGCTCACCCTGCGCCTGTTCATCGGGTTCTTCATCGTTGTCAGCGCGGTCGTCGCCATCCTGAAGGACACCTTCAACTTCTCCTTCATCGCGCAGATGATGGGCGTCTCCTGGGGCGCTCTGGCCGGCGCGTTCCTGGCTCCCTTCCTCTACGGTCTGTACTGGAAGCGCACCACCAAGGTCTCCGTCGCGGTCTGCTTCGTCTGGGGCGTGGGCATGATGATCGTCCAGTTGCTCTTCACCCTCGGCGCCATGGCGCTGCCTGCTGACGGTCTCATCCACTTCGTCTTCCAGAATTCCATCTACTCCGGCGCCATCTCCATGATGGGCGGTCTGGTCATCGTTCCCATCGTCTCCTTGATCACGCCCAAGATGAAGAAGTCCAGTGTGGACAGCGTTTTCGCCTGCTACGACAAGACTGTCGAAGTCAAGGCCACCGAAAACCTGGGCAAGTGATCTTTCACGAAAAATCATTTTTCTCCGCCGCAGAAGGTCCTCTTCTGCGGCGGAGTCCTTCTCACAGTCTCCCTTGACCTGTTATCACTTCTCCATTATAATAATGATAACTTTTATAAGGAGTTGAAACCATGCCTGTAACCGACCTGCTTATCCGCAATGCCGCCATGTACGGCAATGAAGTGGCGCTGGTATAGCTGAATCCCACCGTGCGCGAAGCCAAGCGCACCACCTGGAAGGAAGCCTCCCTGATCCAGCCCACCGCCGATAATTCCTTCCGCCGCGAGATCACCTGGAAGGTCTTCAACGAAAAGGCCAACCGTTTTGCCAATATGCTGCTGGATCACGGTGTAGAGAAGGGCGATAAGATCGCCATCCTCATGTACAACTGCCTTGAGTGGCTGCCCATCTATTTCGGCGTGCTCAAGACGGGCGCAATCGCCGTCCCCTTCAATTTCCGTTACGATGCCGATGAGATCCTCTACTGCGCCGAGCTGGCCGAGGTCCAGATGATGATCTTCGGGCCCGAATTCGTCGGCCGCCTCGAAGGCATCAGCGAAAAGCTCTCCCGCGGCCGCAAGCTCATCTATGTCGGCGCGGAGACCCCTTCCTTCGCCGAAAACTATTATGTCCTCTCCAGCAATTACGGCTGCGAGGAGCCCGGCATCACCCTCACGGATGAAGACTACGGCGCCATCTATTTCTCCTCCGGCACCACCGGCTTCCCCAAGGCCATTCTGCACAAGCACCAGAGCCTCACACAGGCCGCCGAGATGGAAATGGTCCACCACGCCACCGGCCGCGATGACGTGTTCCTCTGCATCCCCCCGCTCTATCACACCGGCGCCAAGTTCCACTGGATGGGCAGCCTGTGCGCGGGCAGCAAGGCTGTCCTGCTCAAGGGCACCCGTCCGGAGACCATCCTCCGCGCCGTATCCGATGAAAAGTGCACCCTCGTCTGGCTGCTCGTGCCCTGGGTGCAGGATATCCTCGATGCCATCGAACGCGGCGATATCGATCTGAAGGACTATCGTCTCAGCCAGTGGCGGCTCATGCACGTCGGCGCGCAGCCCGTGCCGCCCTCCCTCATCCGCCGCTGGAAGGAAGTCTTCCCGCATCATGATTATGACACCAACTACGGCCTCAGTGAATCCACCGGCCCCGGCTGCGTGCATCTGGGCATGGAAAACGTCCACAAGGTCGGTGCCATCGGCGTGCCCGGCTACCGCTGGCAGTGCAAGATCGTGGATGAAAAGGATCAGGAAGTCAAGCAGGGCGATGTGGGCGAGCTTTGTGTCAAGGGCCCCGGCGTCATGACCTGCTACTACAACAACCCCGAAGCCACCGCCGAATGCCTCAAGGACGGCTGGCTCTACACCGGTGATATGGCCATGCAGGATCCCGAAGGCTTCATCTATCTGGTGGACCGCAAGAAGGATGTCATCGTCTCCGGCGGTGAGAACCTCTATCCCGTCCAGATCGAGGATTTCATCCGCAAGTTTGACAAGGTCAAGGATGTCGCCGTCATCGGTCTGGCCGATAAGCGCCTGGGCGAAAAGGCCGCCGCGATCATCGAGATCAAGGAAGGCATGACCTGCACCGCCGAGGAGATCCAGGAGTTCTGCCTCGACCTGCCCCGTTACAAGCGTCCGCACGAGATCATCTTTGCCCAGATTCCGCGCAACGCCACCGGCAAGATCGAAAAGCCCAAGCTCCGCAAGATCTACGGCGCCGATCAGCTGGTCGCGCAGCAGAACGGCATCTGATATTCATTTCCCCGTACATCACAAGCCGGGCTGTGTCTATGCCCGGCTTGTTTCACACAAAATCCCACCCGAAAGGGGATATTCTGATGATCAACCGGAAGATCGAATACTTCGTTACGCTGGCGGAAACGCTTTCCTTCAGCCGTACCGCCGTCATCCACAACGTTTCGCAGACCGCCATCTCCCAGTACCTGGCCGGTCTCGAAAAGCGTCTGGGGGTCACGCTGCTGGATCGTTCCCGTCACGCGGTCTCCCTGACCGCCGCGGGCGAAAGTTATTACCGCTTCGTCACCGATATCCTCAAGCGCAACGAAGAGGAACAGCAGCTGCTGCACACCCTGTCCGCGGGCTATCAGGGGTCGCTCCGCGTCGGGGTCGGCCTGTATGAGTCCTGCTCCACGGAGGGCTATTTCTCCCGCTTCCTGCAATCGCATCCCGAGATCAAGGTCGATATCCTGCAGTATCCCTACAGCACGCTCATCGAAAAACTGCGTCTGCAAGAGCTGGATATCATCCTCTCCGATGCCCTCTGCGAGCAGGCCTTCTCCCGCCGGGAGCTGCTTTCCCGTCCCCTGTTCGCTTCTCCCAATTACCTTGCCGCCGCTCCCGTGATCGCGGAAAAATACACCTCCGCGGCCGATATGCTGCGCGGCGAATTCCTCATCACCAATTGCGAGGCGGACGGCCCCTCCTCCATGTCCATGCTGCGCAATCTGCTCACCGATCAGTTCGGCTTCGTCCCGGAGGACATCGCGCAGACCAATTCCGTCAGCGCGCAGCTCATGATGGTCCGCGCCGGTCACGGGGTCGCGCTCGTCCCCGGCTTTGTGCTCGATATGCAGGGGCAGGATCTCGTCCGTTTCGATCTGCCGGAGCCGCGCAGTGTCCGCTACAATCTCATGTGCCTGTCTCAGCACGATAACCCGGCCGCGATGCTCCTTTTCGATTTTGAAAAAGGCTCCCTATGATCATCGATTTTCACACACACACCTTCCCGGACACGGTCGCCGCGCGGGTCGCGGATCAGCTGGCGCGGTCCAGTCACACGCGCTGCTTCACCCTGCCCACCGTCAGCGGGCTTTCCGAAAGCGCGCGCGCTGCCGGCATCACACGGTGCCTTAACCTCCCGGTGCTCACCCGTCCGGATCAGGTGCAGAAGATCAACCGCCGCCTGATCGACGGCATGGCTTCCATGGAAGCGCAGGGTGTTCTCACCTTCGGCGGTCTGCATCCGGGCTTTGACGATCCGGCCTCGGAATTGCGCTTTCTTCGCGCCCACGGCATCCGCGGCATCAAGATCCACCCGGCCTTTCAGGGGCAGGATCTGGATTCCCCCGCCATGCTTCGCCTGATCGCCGCCGCTGCCGAAGCAGATATGATCATCATCACCCACGGCGGTGAGGATATCGGCTTCCCGGGGCATGATTACGCCTCCATCCCCATGATCCTCCGTGTCATCGAAGAGATCCGCCCGCCCAGGTTCGTCATCGCGCACATGGGCGGCTGGAATGGTTGGGATCGGGTCGAACAGGAACTTGCCGGCGCGCCGGTCTGGTTCGACACCGCGTTCTCCCTCGGCCTCATCACGGCTTATCCGGGGCATGAAACGCTCCTTCCGCGCTCCTGGCAGCTTCAGGACGATGCCTTTGTCCGCATCTGCCGCAGGCATGGCACGGATCATATCCTCTTTGCCACCGACAGCCCGTGGGCCGATCAGGCGGAATATGTCCGCCGTATCGAATCCCTGCCCTTCACGGAAGCGGAAAAGGCCGATATCTTTTATCATAACGCCGCGTCCCTGCTGGGGCTTGAATGATCCTTTTCCCGCGACACAAAAACGGATGACATCCCGTCACCCGTTTTTTTATATGCGTTTTTATATACGTTCTTTTATCGTTTTTCCGGGCACGCCGCTCTCGCGAACACCGGGATCAGCTCCGCCACCCAGTCCGTCACGGTCTTCAGCATCTCTCTGCCCCATTCAGCGGTCGCGCGGTCCGGCGCGTCATCACCCATGCCGTGCGCCAGCCAGCCGTTGTCCGTCAGCCGGTTGATCGGGCGCGGGATCGTCACCGTGCCGCCCCTGAACATCGAAGATGTCCAGCTGTAGGTGGGCAGCTCGTCGCTGATATCGTTCACCATGTTCTCGCCCTCATGCAGCCATTCGCGCTTGATCAGGTTTTCGTCCACCGCCATCACGCCCGCGGTCTCCTCACCGCCGCCGTGACCGCCCTTATAGAAGGGGTTCAGCTGTCCGGCCAGCAGCCACCAGTCCACACGCGCCAGCAGACCGCCGCGCGCGTAAAGCTCCAGTCCCACCTGTTCAATGGCCTTGCAGTTGCCGCCGTGGCCGTTCAGGATCACAAAATGACGGAATCCGTAATCAAACAGCTGATTGCAGATCCGGCTCAGCACCATCGTCAGCCCGTCCATGCCCAGGGAGATCGTACCGGCAAAGCCGCGCAGATCCTCCGTGCAGCCGTAGGGCAGAGCCGGCGCGATCACGATCTCGCTTCCTACGCGCTCCTCGATCATCTCCATGATCCTCACCGGGATCATCGTGTCCGTGCCCAGCGGCATGTGCTTGCCGTGATTTTCCGTCGATCCGGTCACGATCAGCACGCTGTCCTTTTCCTTCAGGTAGGCCTCCACCTCGGGATAACTCATCCGGTCCAGATACATTTTTCTTTCCCCTTTTCATTGTCCGTTTTTGTTTTGTTCATTATAGCACCATGGCGCCCGTTCCCGCAATCCCGTTCGCGGCCATCCCCTGTTTTTTCCGTGATCCATACGGGTTTCGGCGCGCGTGATTTCCCGTTTTATCCCTTGCGGGATACCGCGTTTCAGTCTATAATAGATAAGCATTTTTCAATCGGAGGTCAAGAGCATTGGGTTTCCTGAAAAAGTACTTCAAGCACTATAAAAAAGACATTTTTGTCGGTCAGTCCTTCAAGCTGATCGAGGCCGTCCTGGAGCTGCTTCTGCCGCTCGTCATGGCCGCGCTCGTTGACGGCATCGCGGGCGGCACCACGCATGATATCGTCATGCGCGCGCTGCTCATGCTGCTCATTTCCGCTGTAGGCGTGGGCACCGCGCTGGTCTGTCAGGTCACGGCCAGCCGCGCCAGTCAGTCCTTCGGCACAGAACTTCGTCACGATATCTTCTCTCATATCACCACGCTCTCCGCGGCGGATCTGGAGCATTTCGGCACAGCCGGTCTGGTCACCCGCATGACGGGCGATATCAATCAATTGCAGAGCGCGCTGGCCATGCTCATCCGTCTGGTCGTCCGCGCGCCCTTCCTGGCCATCGGCTCCATCGTCATGGCCATCATTCTGGATATCAATCTTTCTGTCGTCTTCCTCGTTGCCACGCCGCTCATCTGCGTGGTCATCTGGGCAGTCATGAAGGCGTCTCTGCCCTATTTCAAGCGCATGCAGAAGGGCACCGATACCCTCGGCCGTGTCACGCGGGAGAATCTCTCCGGCGCCCGCGTCGTCCGAGCCTTCAATGCCCAGCAGGATGAGACCACTCGCTTCAATGAAGCCGCGAAGGGCTACACCGCCGTCGCGCTCCGCTCCGGTCACCTCAACGCCCTCCTTTCTCCCGCCACCACCATCATCATGGATCTGGGCATCATCGCGGTCCTGCTCCTCGGCGGTCAGCGGGCGCAGCTGGGTCTGCTCTCTCAGGGCATCATCATCGCCTTCATCAATTACCTGCTGCAGATCCTCACACAGACGGCCATCGTGGCCAATCTCATCGTTCTTTTCACCAAGGCCGGCGCCAGCGCGCAGCGCATCGGGGAGCTGCTTTCCATGAAGCCCTCCATTCAGGAAGCGGAAAGCACAGAGGATCTCGATCCCGCCGCTCCTGCCGTCACGTTCGATCATGTCAGCTTCCGCTATCCCGCCGGCGGTGAGGATGCCGTCCACGACATCTCCTTCACGCTCCATAAAGGCGCTTCCCTCGGCATCATCGGCGGCACCGGCAGCGGCAAGTCCACCCTGGCTTCCCTCATCAGCCGCACCTACGATATCACGCAGGGCAGCATCCGTCTTTTCGGCACGGATATCCGCAAGGTGCCGCTCAGCCGTCTGCGCGCCACGGTCGGCATCGTTCCGCAGCACGCCGCCCTGTTCTCCGGTTCCATCCGCGATAACATGCGCCTCGGCAATGAACAGGCCGCTGATGACGAGATCCGCGCGGCGCTCAAAACCGCGCAGGCGCTCGATTTCGTTGAAAAGAAGCCCGGCCAGCTGGATTATGTCCTTGAAGAAGGCGCGAAGGATCTTTCCGGCGGTCAGAAGCAGCGCCTCACCATCGCCCGCGCCCTCACGCAGAAGCCGGAGGTGCTCATTCTGGATGACAGCGCCTCCGCCCTCGATATGCGCACCGATTCTCTGCTCCGCGCCGCGCTCAAGGAATGCGATATGACCCGTGTCATCATCTCCCAGCGTGTCAGCGCCATCATGGATGCCGATCAGATCCTCGTCCTCGATGACGGCGCGCCGGTCGGCCTCGGCACGCATGAGCAGCTGCTCGATACCTGCCCGGTCTATCGCGAGACCTATCTGTCCCAGACCAAGGAAAGCGGGGTGAACGCGTAATGAAAAACACCGTCAAGCGCCTTCTCTCCTGCATGCGCGCAAGCAAGGTCAGGCTCATCCTCTCCTGTGTCATCGCGCTGCTCTATGTCGGCTGCACGCTGCTGGCCCCCGTGCTCGTGGGCAACGCCATCGATCAGATCATTGAAAAGGCGGTCCTCTTTGATCAGCTTTTCGTCCTCTGCATGTATCTCGGCATTCTCTATGTCGTCAGCTGCTGCCTGCAGTACGCGCTCAGCGCCCTTACCAACACCATTTCCTACACCACGGTGGAAACGCTGCGCGCCGATGCCTTCACAGCCATCCAGAAGATGCCCATCCGTTCCATCGATCATTCCTCCCACGGTGATCTGGTCACCCGCATCACCACCGATGCCGAAGCGGTCGGCGACGGCCTCATGCAGTTCCTCTCCCGCTTCCTCACCGGCATCTGCACCATCGTGGGCACCCTCGTGCTGCTCTGCGTCATCAATCCGTGGATCGCGCTGGTCGTCTTCGTCCTCACACCCCTCTCCGTCATCGTGGCCAAGCGCATCACCCTCATGAGCCACAAGCTCTTCAAGGAGCAGTCTCAGGTGCAGGGTCAGCTGGGCGGATATGTCAACGAGAACCTCGCCAATCAGCAGCTGATCAATGATTTCTGCGGCGAGGAGCGTGAGATCCGCCGTTTCGATGAGATCAATCAGCATCTCAAGACCTGCGGCTACCGCGCCCAGCTCTACGGCGCGCTGGTCAATCCCACCACGCGCTTCGTCAATCACCTTGTTTATATCGCGGTCGGTGTCGTGGGCGGCCTCATCTGCCTTGCCACAGGCGGCGCGGCGCTCACGGTGGGCAACATTTCCGCCTGCCTCACCTACGCCAATCAGTACACCTCCCCCTTCAATGAGATCTCCGGCGTCATGACCCAGATCCAGACCGCCCTTTCCGCGCTCCGCCGTCTTTTCACCGTGCTGGACAGCGAAAAGGAGCAGCAGGATATCACCGCCGCCACATCCGCCGGGAAGCCCGAAGCAAAGGGCCTGGTCGAGTTCAGGGGCGTTTCCTTCGCCTACGAGCCTTCGCAGCCCCTCATCGAGGATCTTTCCTTCACCGCCCTGCCCGGCCAGAAGATCGCCATCGTCGGTCCCACCGGCGCGGGCAAGACCACGCTGGTCAATCTGCTCATGCGCTTTTATGATGTCAATAAGGGCGATATCCTCGTTGACGGTAAGAGCATCTACACCATGTCCCGTGATGAGACCCGTTCCCTCTTCGGCATGGTCCTGCAGGAAACATGGCTCTTTGGCGGCACCGTCCGTCAGAACATCGCCTACGGCCGCGCCGATGCCACTTTGGATGAGGTCATTGCCGCTTCCAAGGCCGCGCACGCGCATTCCTTCATCAAGCGTCTTCCGCAGGGCTATGACACCCCCCTGAATGCCGATTCCGGCCTCTCTCAGGGTCAGATGCAGCTGCTGTGCATTGCCCGCGCCATGCTGTGCAACGCGCCGCTCCTCATTCTGGATGAAGCCACCTCCTCCATCGATACCCGCACCGAGCAGAAGATCGGTCAGGCCTTCGATACCATGATGCAGGGCCGCACCTCCTTCGTCGTCGCCCATCGCCTGTCCACCATCCGCGAGGCGGATCGTATCCTCGTCATGGATCAGGGCCACGTCGTCGAGCAGGGCACGCACGATGAGCTGCTCCGCAAGGGCGGCTTCTACGCCAATCTCTATAACAGCCAGTTCAAGTGATGACGGCAAACGGTATCACCATGGTATCCGCGCCCGCGCGAAAACGGCTCTGACATCCGTCAAAGCCGTTTCGCGTTTGTTCTCCCGTTTTCGCTTGTTTCTTCTTCTCCTGTCAGCGCGCCATCTTTTCTTCCAGCGCGGGCAGGATCACCCGGTCCGCCGGCAGCCAGTCCACGCTGAAAAGCGTTTCCTTCGTCAGCCACGCGGCATCCTCCGCCTCCAGCAGGGTCAGCTGCCCCTTCGTCACCTCACACAGAAAGCAATCCATGCTCAGGTGGAACGCCGGGTAATCATACTCGATCACCCCCAGCCGTTCCCCCACGATGATCTCCGCCGTCAGCTCCTCCCGGATCTCCCTTTTCAGAGCTTCTTCCGGGGTCTCGCCCGGCTCGATCTTTCCGCCGGGGAATTCCCACATGCCCTTCTGTTCGCCGTATCCGCGCTGTGTCGCGTAAACGCGCGTGATCCTGCTCACATCGTCGCAGATCACAGCGGCTGCCACCTTCACCTGTTTCATCGTTTCCCATCTCCTTTATTCGAGGCGCTTATGAAAAAGAAAAACGTCACCCTGCTCTATTCCCTCATCACCGCGGGCTACTGGATGGGCTGTGTCATCTACTTCCAGTTCGCGGGCGGTTATCTGAAGGCCCTCGGCTATTCCGCCACCGATTACGGCCTCATCATCGCGGCCGGTTCCACGCTCAGCGCCGTTCTGGCGCCCGTGCTGGGCTCCTTCTGCGATAAGCATCCGCGTATCACGCCGCTCAGGATCAATCTGCCGCTCTACGCGCTGCAGCTGGTCGCGCTGCTCACACTGCAGCTTTGCTACGGTCAGGGGGCTTCTTTCCTCAATACCGCCGCCTTCATCCTGTACATCACCGTCTGTGTGCCGGTCAACTCCGTCAATATGATGATGTGCGTCAATTTTGAAAAATACGGCGCGCGGCTCAATTTCCCCCTCGCGCGCGGCATCGGCTCCCTCGGCTTCATGGTCTTCTGTGAGCTGGCCGGCATTCTGATCGCCGATCACACCTATTCCATCATCCCGCTCTGCGGCATGCTGCTCATCCTGTTCGATCTGCCCTTCCACATCTGGTCGGAGCGTGAAATGCTCCGCCTGCGTGATCAGCAGCCCGCGGAGGATGCCGCCTCGCAGGAAAAGGCCGTTTCCCTTCCCCGCTTCATCCGGGATAACAAGCGCTTCAGCCTGCTGCTCCTCGGTGCCGTCTTCATCTTTGTCGCGCACAATCTGGATGCCAATTTCCTCAACGAGATCAACACGCACCTGCACGGCACGCCCGAGACCCTCGGCCGCATCGGCTCCATTACCGCCATCGTGGAGGTGCCCGTCCTGCTCTTCTTCGTGCCCATCTTCGGCAAAATGCGCGAATCCACGCTGCTCAAGGCTGCCTTCGGCTTCTTTGTCATAAAGCTCCTCGCCTACGCGCTGGCCGCCTTCGCCCCCACGGTGGATCTGTATTGCTGGGCTCGTATCCTTCAGGCCCCTTCCTATGCCATCTTTGTGGCCGCCATCGTGCCCTATGTGCAGAAGGTCATCTCTCCCCGTGACGCCGCCAAGGGTCAGTCCCTTGCCTTCACCGTCACCACGGTCGGCAGCGTTCTGGCGGCGCTGTTCGGCGGCTCCCTGTTCGATTCCATCGGTGTTCAGTCCACGCTGTTCGTGGCGACAGGTTTCGCCGCCCTCGGCGCGGTCCTGGCCATCCTCGGCACGCAGAAAACTTCCGCCAATCCCTGATACCCTTATAGATCCGCGCCGTCCCTGTCCCCATCTCCGGGGCATACAGTACGCGCTTGTCTTCACAAAAAGCCCCGTCCGGGGCTTTTTTATTGCTTGTTTTCGCGTTTCACAGGCTGTTGATCTTCTTCTCCGCCCGCATGCTCACATATTTCTTCAGCAGCTCCACCGGCGGGTCCTCATCCGCCCGTTCATACCGGTCGATCCCCTTCACCAGCACCTGCCGCATCCATTCGGCCTGTCCGGGACGCAGGGGCGATGCCACCGTAAAACTGTTGCTGCACGCCCGGCACAGCACACCGCCGTTTTCCGGGTCAAACAGATGCGCGTCACGCGCGTCCTTTCCGCACTGCACACACTTGTCCAGTTCGGGCTTATAGCCGTTCAGCGCGGCAAAATGCAGCAGGAACCCTGCCAGCACCACATCGGGATCGCGGTCCGTATAGCACAGCCGCCCCAGCGATCTTGCCAACAGCGTGAACAGATGCACGCTTTCCTGTCCCGGCTGCACCACTGCCTCGCACAGGTTGATCATGCCGGTCGCCGCGCGCAGCTTATCATAATCCTCACGGATGGGATAGAACGTCTCCGTCACGTTGCACGCTGAGACCGTTCCATGCCCCTTCCCCATAAAGATCACATACTCTCCCATGGCAAACCATTCGCTCGCGCTCATCAACGGGCTCTTCGCGCGCCTGCAGCCGCGGCACAGGGCTTCCACGCGTCCCATGCCCGGGGTCAGCAAGGTCAGCATCCGGTCATTTTCCCGGTAATCCGCCCTGCGGATCACGATCCCCTGCGTAGTCACCGATGCCATTTCTGCTTCCCCCTTCCCGTGTATGATTCGTGCGCCCCCGTTTCCGGAAGCGCACGTTCTTTATCTCTTTTTCAATTTCAGGTCTTTTTACTCTTCCGTCACGCGGTAGATCGCCATGAACAGCGCGCCGTCCTGCGCGGATCCGTCGATCCGGATGGGGTATTCATAATCATTGCGCATGATGAAGTTCAGCGCGCTGTTGCCCACCGCGGCATCCACGCCGTGCGGCAGATAACTCGCGCCGCTCGGGCCGTGCGCCCTGCGCTTCAGCACCGCCACACCGGGCAGCTGCAGCACCGTGTTATACAGCGTGCTGCTCACCTGACAGGTACCGCCGCCGTAGCCCAGCTTGGTCGTCCCGTCCGCGAGGATCGGCGCGGCCTGATAACCGCTCGCGGCGTTATAAGGGCCCACATCCTTGTTAAAGTCCAGTTTGTTGCCCGTGTTCAGCACAATCGGGCGCATCCGGTCACAGGCCACCTGCAGGTTCACCATACGGCCCAGATTGGCCTCAGTCTGCGCGATGTTGTAAAAGGACACATACGCGGCAATGGGTTCGCCCGTGGAGGGATCCTCCAGCGCGCGGTCCACCATGGCCACATCCCGCAGCTGATTGCTGTCGATGTACGCGTACTGGCGGTGATAGATCACCTTGCCGTATCCGTCCTCAAAGCCGATCAGGGCCACCTTCGCGCCGTCATACAGCGTCACCAGCGTGTCGCCCGCGCCCTTATCGCTCATCACAGGCGCGGTGCCGTTCACCGCGGCCGTGTACAGAAATTCCTCCACGCCGTAGGGCGGTGTGGTCACAATATCGATCACGCGCACCGCTTCGATGCAGCTGCGGCGGATATAACCGCGCTTTTTGTCGTATTCCACTTCCACCCAGGTCGGATCCACCCAATACACATTGAAGCGGCGTCCTTTGGGGATACTCAGCAGCGACACCGCGTCCGTATCCGGCTCCGCCAGCAGTCTCACCTGCACAGAAGAGCGCGCGGTATAGATCGGTTCACTGTTATGTTGGGTCGGGTCCACCGTGTCCGCGTGCGCCGCGGCAAACAGCCCGGAAAGGCACAGCGCGCACAGCAGCAGTGCCGTGAAACGCTTCATCATCATTCATCCACCCTGTAGATCATCAAGGTCATGCACAGATCATGCATCACAAAATCAAAACGGATCTTGAAATCGTAATCGTTGCGGATCTTGAAGTTCAGATCGCCGGAGGAGGCGTCCATGCCGTGCGGCAGATAGGCCGCGCCGCTGTCGCCGTGCGGATGCCGTTCCACGATCGTGATCCCCGGCACCTGCTGCACCATGTCATACAGCGTGCTGCTCACCTGGCAGCTGCCGCCGCCGTAGCCCAGCTTGGTCTCGCCGTTGGTCAGGATCGGGGCCGGCAGATAGCCGTTCGCCTTGGTAAAGCGGCCCACCTGATTGTTAAAGTCCAGTCTTTCGCCCGGGGCCAGCGGCAGGTCGCGCAGGCGCTCGCACGCCACACGCAGGTTGTTGATACGGTCGGGATTATCGGAATAGAAGGAGGTGTACACCGCCAGCGGCATCCCTTCTTCATCCTGATCCACCGTCTTGGCCACCGGCAGCGCTTCCTGCAGCAGATTGCTGTTGATATAGCCGTACTGACGCTTGTGCTGCACCACAGCCCAGCCGTCCTCAAAGCCCAGGATCGCCACACACGCGCCGTCCGTCAGGGTGGAAAGCACATCGCTGCTCTCCTTCTTTTCGCTCATCACGGGTGTATCCTGTGTGATGTAGGCGTAGAAATCATACTTCTCCACGCCGTAGGGCGGCGTGTTCACATAATCGATCGGCTCCACACGCTCCACGCGGTTGCGCAGGATATAGCCGTAGGTGTTTCCGCAGATCACTTCCACATAGGAAGGGGTCACACCGGTGATCTGGATACGGCTTCCGCCGCTGCCCTGCGGATAAGTCTTCAGCACCGCGCTGTTCTTATCCGGCTCGGCATACACCTTGGTCACACTGTTGGGATAATTCCGGGTGATCTGCCCGTTATACAGCACTTCCTTCGAAGCGGCCTGCGCCGGCAAAGCGCAGCACCCCGCCAGTATCATCATGCACAGCAGCACGGAGATCTTTCTTTTCATGCCGATCCTCCCGAAAACAGCCGACAGGCTGGAATTCTTCATTATCTTCTTGATTATACCATAGTTTTTCCTGCTTCGCAAATGAAACATCCGAAAAAATACCGCTTCGCGACCTTCGGATCCCGTTGTTTTACAAGTCTTTTTACATCTGTCCGCCCCCGCCGCGGTTGACGGGAAAGTCCCGGTCCGTTATAATGATATCAACCGATCCATCTTGATTAAAAAGCGAGGTTTTTCCCATGCAGGAATCCGGCGAAATGTATCTCGAGACCATCCTCGTTCTGGGTCTGAGGAACAACATGGTCCGCTCCATCGATGTCGCCGCGGAAATGAACTTTTCCAAGCCCTCCATCAGCCGCGCCATGAGCAAGCTGCGTGAGGAGCAGTGCATCGTCATCGACCGGAACGGCGCCATCGCCCTCACGGAAAAGGGCCGCGCCATCGCGCTCAAGATCTATGAGCGCCATCAGGTCCTGTCCAAAATGCTCATGGCCATCGGGGTCGATGAGGAGACCGCCCTGGCCGATGCCTGCCGCATGGAGCACGTCATTTCCGATGTATCCTTCACCGCGCTGAAAGAGCACATGTCCAAGGTCATGAAGCTCTGATCTCCCCCTTTCGCTTTTTGTTACAGGAGGTATCCTTATGAAAAAACTGCTTTCTCTTTTCCTTGCCTTCCTCATGCTCCTGACCGTCGCGCCCGCGGCCGCCGAAGAAGCCCCTGCCATGGCCGGCGGCTGGAACACCGCTGTCACGCAGGAGGATTTCTACGCTGCCCTCTCCGCGCTGGATCAGCTCCTGCCGGACGGTTCCTCCGGTGTCGGCGTGTATGTCCTGGCCTCCCAACTCGTCAACGGCACCAATTACGCCGTTCTCTGCTGTGATAACACCAGCTGGCGTATCGTCTACATCCACATTCCTCCGGAAGGCGAGGCTTCCATCGTGCGCGAACAGGTGCTGGTCGCCGCGCCGGATGAACCGCTCTGCGGCGGCATGGGGCCCTACTTCGGCGATGTCGAGGATGATGAAGTCTATCAGGCCATCGACAGCGCCTTCGATACCCTCATCGGCTGCACGGTCGATCTTTACATGATCATCGGCTGTCAGGTGGTGGCCGGCACCAATTATCTCATCCTCTGCCTCATGACCCCTCTCACGGAGGAGCCTGTTTCCGCGTGGAAGCTGGCCACCGTCTATGTCGATCTGGACGGCAACGCCACCCTCGATGCCGTTGAGGATCTCCCGCTTTCTCTTTCCGAATGATCTCTTATCCCTGAAAATCAAAGGAACTGCCGCGCTTTTGCAGCAGTTCCTTTTTGTACGCGTTGTTTTCTGTTTTCGCCGGTCGATCCGTATCAGGAATACAGTTTTTCCAGTTCCTCATACCTGTCCTTGGTGATCAGCGCGTCATGCTGTGTGCCGTCCAGCCGCACCACATAGGTCCAGCGGCCATAGGGCGTGATATCCTTGATCCTCGTCAGGTTGATGATATAACTCTTGTGGCAGCGAAAGAACACCGTGCTGTCCAGCTTCTCCATCGTTTCGCTCAGAGTCTCGCTCATCTCATAGCGGCCCTCATTCACGGTATAGATCACCGTCGCGCGGTCCTCACGCTGGATCAGCAGAATATCCTGCATCGTCACGAAGGTCACGCCGTCCTTATGCTTCAGCATCAGCCGTCCGCCTGGGTTCGCGTGCACACGGGGCGGACGCACCGCTTCGGCGCTTTCCTTTTTGCCGCGCACCGTCAGGATGCGCTGCAGGGTCTGATCCAGCCTTTCCAGCCGGAAGGGCTTCACCAGATAATCAAAGGCGTATACCTCAAACGCCTCTCCGCGGTATTCCTCATGACCGGTCGCGAAGATGATGATACAGGCAGGATCCTTGTCCTGAATCAGGCGCGCGCATTCCAGCCCGTTCATGCCGGGCATATCCACATCCAGAAATACCACATCCGGATGCAGCGCGTCAAACATCCGCACCGCGTCTTCTCCGGTCGCGGCTTCCCCGCACAGCTCAAACCCTTCTGTCTTTTCGATCCTCTTTTTCAGGATCAGACGGATGCCGTCCTCATCATCGGCCAGCATCACGCGGATCATATCACTCATATCCCACTCCGGTCCGTCTTCAATCATGAATCCGCATACCGTCAAAGCAGCGGTATGCGGATCTGTTTTCTTTTGTTTATCTTACGCTTCTTTTCTGCGATACCGGGCGTCCAAGCACCTCGGCCATCACCACCGCGCGCAGCAGTTCCGTTTTTTCGTCCTCCTGCGCGGGCATGATATTCGCGGTATCGTGTACGTCCTCCCAGACGGTCTCATCCTTCAGCACGCCCGGCATATCATCATGGCACGGGTCGATCCCTTCATCAAATCCCGTGTTTTTCTCGATCCCGGCAAAAGGATGTCTGTCGCCGTACAGTCCGTCATGGCACGGGTCATCACCCTCCTCCGGCTGCGCCTTCACAGGCTGCGCGTTCGCCGGCTGTGCCTTCACGGTCTGCTTGTTCACAGCCTGCGCTGCCGCCGGGGCTGCCCCGGCCTTCGGTGCCTGCTGTTGTGTCTGTTGTGTCTGCTGCTTCGTTTTCGCTTTTTTCGCGATATTGGCGAAGACGATGAGCAGCACCACGATAACGATCAATCCTTGCATTTCATTCAACCTTCCTGCAGCGCCTTCCGCCCTCTTCACAGAAGGCGGAGAGCGCTGTCAAGTCAGAAAGTGATTCTTACTTCTTGGCTTTATCGGCAGTCGCGGCGCCGGGAGCGGCCACGGGAGTCGCCACCTTGGCGATGCCGGTGCGCATTTCGGTATCGGCGATCACATTCTGCATGTTGTAGTAATCCATCACGCCCAGCTTGCCGTCACGCAGCGCCTGCGCCATCGCGAGGGGCACTTCCGCCTGCGCTTCCACAACCTTGGCCTGCATCTCCTGCACGGAGGCCTTCATTTCCTGTTCACGGGCCACAGCCATGGCGCGGCGTTCTTCCGCCTTGGCCTGCGCGATGCGGCGGTCGGCTTCAGCCTGATCCATCTGCAGCTGAGCGCCGATGTTACGGCCGACGTCCACGTCAGCGATATCGATCGAGAGGATCTCAAAGGCAGTACCGGCATCCAGGCCCTTGTTCAGCACGGTGCGGCTGATCAGGTCGGGGTTTTCCAGCACGGCTTCATGGTTTTCGGAAGAACCGATGGTGGTAACGATACCTTCGCCGACACGGGCGATGATGGTTTCTTCACCGGCGCCGCCGACCAGTCGTTCAATGTTGGTGCGCACGGTCACACGGGCCTTGGCGCGCAGTTCGATACCGTCCTTGGCGATCGCGGCGACAGGGGGCGTTTCGATCACCTTGGGCACAACGCTCATCTGCACAGCCTGCAGCACGTCACGGCCGGCAAGGTCGATGGCGCGGGCAGTCTGGAAGGAAAGGCTGATGTTCGCCTGACGGGCGCTGATCAGCGCGTTGACCACGCGTTCCACATTACCGCCGGACAGCAGGTGATTTTCCAGCATGTCGGTGGTGATATCCAGACCGGCCTTCTTGGCCTGAATGTAGCTGTTCACGATGCGCTGGGGATTGATACGGCGGAAACGCATACCAATCAGACGGCTCATCTTCACCGGGCTTCCGGAAGCGCGCGCGTTGATCCACAGACCCAGCGGCATATAGCGTCCCAGAAGCACCAGGATCACGATCAGCACCACCGCGCCGATCCCGATGAAGGGAAGGGCATCCGTAAATTCCGTTCCGCGGGAACCACTCATTGCAAAATTCATAGGTTTATCCTCCTTGATGGCTTGCGCCATAAATTTACTTTCTTACTTACTGTTTACACCTTGATCAGACGGGCTTAACCACGATCCTCACGCCTTCCACCTGGCTGATCACCACGCGGGTGCCTTTTTCGATATAGTCACCCTCGCTCACCACATTCAGGCGCACGCCGTCAAACTCGGCCAGCCCGGCCGGATGCATCACGGTCATGGCCACGCCCTCGCGGCCCACAAACACATTTTCCTCATCCTGCGGCAGGTTTTCGTTTTCTTCATTCTGCAATATCAGCGCGCTGCGGGATAATTTCCCCTTGGCCGCGCTCCTGATGGACAACGCCATGCTCGCGGCTACCAGCAGCAGACTGATCAGCAGCACCACCAGCGCCGGCACCATGCCGTGCTTCACCCACGTGATCGCGACACCCGCGACCAGCAGCGCACAGCCCGCGATCCCGGGCACACCGAAGCCCGGCATGAACATTTCCAGCACCACCAGGCCCACGCCCAGCAGCATACACAGCAGGATCGGCAATTCCTGTACGATAAACTCCACTTTGATCGCCTCCTTCACGATGCCAGTATAGCATATTTCACTCCGGTCGGAAAGGGATTCGTCTCAAAACCTCATTTTCCGTCCCCAATTGTCACGCGGACCGCGTTTTTCGGCGTTTCCGGATCAAAAAGCACTCCTTTTCGCGCCTTCGGCAGCCTTTTCATCCGTTCAGCACGGTCTCCTTCAGCCGCAGGATATCCTGTTCATACACGCTCTTCAGTTCTCTCCTGTAGATGATCGCGGCCGGGTGATACAAACTGAACACCTGCTGTCCGTCCGCGCGCGTCAGCATCCTACCGTGTGTTTCGCCCACGGTCACGCCTTTTCCCATCACGGCGCGCAGCGGCGTATTGCCCAGCGTCACGATCACCCGCGGCTGCACGATCCGGATCTCCTTTTCCAGATATTCCGCCATCATCACGATCTCCTGCTCGGAGGGTGTCCGGTTCTTCCAGCCGCCGTTCTTTCCGGGCTGCACCGTTCTGTATTTCACGGCGTTGGACACCCAGATCTCTCCGCGTGTCAGCCCGGCCAGGTCCAGAAACTCGCTCAGGTTCTGCCCGGCCTTCCCCACAAAGGGACGCCCCTGCTTCACCTCATTTTCGCCCGGGGCTTCCCCCAGCAGCATCAGCACAGGCTCATCGTTTTTTCCGTCTCCGAACACCAGCCGGCTCTCGCTTTCCGGGTCATACGCCCTCACCGCCAGCCGTATCTCTTCATTCAGTTCCGCGATCGTCATCCGTTTCTCCTGTCACCGCGCCCGCGCGGATTGTTCATTGCATTCCGTTCGCTGTTTTTTGTTCCCGCAACCCCGCGCTGTTCACTGCCCCGGGCCCGCGTCGCCCTTCAGCTCATCCAGCTTTTTCATCACCTGCTGCAGGTCCTGCCACACATCCTTTTTCTTGCTTTCATCCCTCAGCAGCGCGGCAGGGTGATAGGTCGGCATGAACCACACGCCCTTTTTGCACACAAATTTTCCTCTGTCCCGCGTGATCCGGCTCTCCGGCCCCAGCACCGCGCGCGCGGCTGTCGCGCCCAGCAGCACGATCACCCTGGGCCGCACCAGCGCGAACTGCGCCCGCAGATACGGCAGACAGCAGGAGGCCTCCTCATCGGTCGGGGTGCGGTTCTGCGGCGGACGGCATTTCACCACATTGCAGATATACACCTGATCTCTCGTCAGCCCCATCGCGGCGATCATTTTTGTCAGCAGCTGTCCGGCCCGGCCCACGAAGGCCAGCCCCTGCAGGTCTTCATCCTGCCCCGGCCCTTCGCCGATAAACATCAAGTCCGCCTTCCGGTCGCCCTGTCCGGGCACCTTGTGATGGATCTGTGTATGCAGACTGCACTTCTCACATCCCGCGATCGCCTGCTCCAGCATCTCCCATGATACTTCCATCCGCGCGCCTCCGTTTTCAGCTCCGCTCTCTTTTCTCTCATTATAGCATCCCGCCCCCATCAGGGCAAGCCCGCGCGGCGCCGGAAAAGCGCCGTCTTTCCCGCGTTTTCGCCGTCCCCGATGGGTTTTGTCCCTCCACGCAAAAACCGCCCGGTGATCCGGACGGTTTTATATTTTTCATACCTCAGCGGAACCGCTCCAGCAGCACTGCGAAGCGGCTGCCGGTCATATCGCCGATCAGCCAGTCCACCAGAGAGACCAGCAGCACGATCAGCAGCAGCGTCAGGATCACGCCCACCGCCGCCGCGATGAAGTTCAGCACCCCCTCCGCCATCATCCAGCGGTCGCGGGTCTCCTCCTCCATCTCCTCGATCTCGTATCGGTCATCATCTCTGCGCATATCGGTCACCTCGATCCTCTATCATCATCGGTGTATGTCCCGTTTGATCCTTCCTGCCCGGCTTTTTCCATCCCTGACAGTTCTTCCGTCCCGGCAACTCTTCCGCCGTTCCCCATCCCGCTTCCCTCCGGGAAGCTGCCGCCCGTGGCGGCTGATGGGCTTTATATCCGCAGGGCCGCCTCTGACGGCCCGAGGAGAAAAATCATGGAGCGGAGCTTGCCCCGCGGGAATGATTTTTCATTCCTTGCGGATCTTCCGTTCGGAGCGCCATCGGCGCGAGAGGAAGATCCGTCCCCGGCAGCGCAAAAATGTATTTTTGTGCTGCCGATTTTATAGGTAGTCCATCCATTCCGCCGCGGCATCGTCCCGGCCGGTCAGCTGTCCTTCGGCGCTCAGTCCGGGAAAATCGTTCTGTCTCAGCGCTTCATACAGCACGATCGCCACCGAATTGCTCAGATTCAGCGAACGCGCGTCCGCGCGCATGGGAATGCGCACACAGCGGTCATAGACCCGTGATAATAACGATTCAGGAAGCCCTTTCGTTTCACATCCGAACACAATAAAATCATCTTTTTCGTATTTTGCTTCGGTGTAGCTTCTCGGGGCCTTGGTGGAAGCGAAGTGATACCGCGCTTCGGGGAACATTTCCATCAGTTTATCAAAGGACGGCAGCACCGTGATATTCACCATGCTGAAATAATCCAGCCCGGCGCGTTTCAGGTATTTGTCCTTCAGTTCAAAGCCCAGCGGTTCGATCAGATACAGATCCGTCCGCGTCGCCGCGCAGGTGCGCGCGATGTTGCCGGTATTCTGCGGGATCTCCGGGGCATACAGCACGATCCTCATCCGTCTGTTCCTTTTCCGTGATCACTTGCCCTGCGCGGCCAGCGCCATCAGGAAGGGCGCGGTTCCCTTGTAGTCGTCATCGCAGATCACTTCATGGATGTAATAATTATAACTGCCGTCGCGGTACTTCGCGTCGCCATAGGGCGCGCCGCCCAGGCCGGCCACACGGCACACATCATGCAGCACAGGCAGTTCATCCACACCCGTGCCCACCTTCTGCTTCAGCAGTTCGTCCAGCGCTTTCTCGGCGCACTGTTTCACTTCCGCGCTCAACACGCCCTCTTCCGCGCCCTTGTACAGGCCGTAGGCAAACATGGCGCTGCAGCTGCTTTCGGTGTAGTTGCCCTCGCCCTCCGGCATCGTGATCACCTGATACCACAGCCCGTTCCGCTGCCACTTCATCAGGCCGTCCGCCAGCACGCGCATCTGATCCTCGATCGCCTTGCGGCCCGGATGATCCTTCGGCAGAATCGCCAGCACCTCTGCGTGCGCCACGATGAACCAGCCCATCGCGCGGCCCCACACATGCGGGCTGCGGCCGGTCTCGGGATCGCTCCAGTGCTGCTCGCGGCTGCTGTCCCACGCGTGGCGGCACAGGCCTGTCTCAGCGTCAAAGGTCTTTTCATAGCACAGGGTCATCTGCTTCACCACCAGGTCAAACAGCTCCGGCTTTTCAAAGCGCTCCGCGCAGCGGGCGATGAAGGGGCATCCCATATAGATGCCGTCCAGCCACATCTGGTTGGGGTAGATCTGCTTATGCCAGAAGCCCCCCTCGGGCGTGGTCGGCTGACCCTCCACCTGCTTCAGCAGCGTTTTCGCCGCTGTCAGGTAGCGTTCATCCTTTGTATAGTCATACAGATCGAACAGAGAAAAACCATAGCACAGCATATCCAGGTTATAGGTTTCCGCCGGATAGGTGGGGATCAGGCCGTTCTTCATCACCCATGTATTGGTGAAATTCACCACGCGGTCCTTGATCGTATCATCCCCGGTCTTTTCTGCGGCCAGCCACAGCCCGCGCACAGCCACGCCGTTCTCATAGCACCATTTATGATACTGTCCCGGGCGCGTCATCAGCGCCAGCACTTCTTTTTTCGTATACTCGTATGCACTCATTTTAATTTACCTCCCGTTCCTTCAGGGTCTTCTGTATCGCGCCGCGTACGCCCAGCAGCTGCAGATCCAATATCTTATCCTCCAGCATCGTACGCACTTCGTCATTGCTCGGAATATCCCATCGCCAGTATTCCCGGTCCCCGAACACGGCGTATACCAGCATGTCCGGTGTCATATCCGCGCTCAGCCCGTAAAAGATCTCCCGGGCCTCTTCACTTTCATTCAGGTCATCATGCGCGCTGGCAAACAGCATCATAAACATCGCCGTGCCCAACGCCATGCAGGGGGTCTTCGCGCTCAGCACCGGCAGCACCAGCATCCTCAGCTGCTCCGCCGCGCCGGCCAGCCCCGTCACCGTAGCCTCCTTGCTCATGCTCAGCTTCTGCGACAGTGTCACCGCCATCTCATGCTTTTCCTTTTCATCCGCCTGCAGACGGGGCATCAGCTCATACAAAAGAATGTGCCCGTACAACTGACGAAAATCATCGTCCAGCATCATCTGACGCACGCTTTTTAGTTCACACATGTACGCGCCGGGCAGCATCGCGGTCAATACCGCGCCTTCAGCCACCGCGCGCAGCGCTTCCTGATCCATACCTTTCCTCCAGCCATGTTTCGTATCCTCATTTTATCAAATAACCCTGTCCGTGTAAAGCACTTTCAACCGCCCCCGCTCCTGCTTGCGCAGCCGCCCGCAACCATGATATAATAGGCAAAAGAACACTTCCCATGGAGGTCTTTGCATGCCCTACACCCCCGCCCGCACACCGGATACCCAGCAGCGGCTCATCCTTCTGTACACTCTCAGCAAGCTGGCTCCCTGCTATGACAGTCAGCTGCTGCAGTTCGTAACCGATCTTGAATTGATGAATTATTTCGATATGATGTTCGCCCTCATCGATCTGTGCCGTGACGGCAACGCGGTCCGTGAGCAGCAGCAGGAAAAGAATCTCTATTCTCTCACCCCTGCCGGGCGGCAGACGCTCGAGCTGCTCATCTCCCACCTGCCGGAATCCGTCCGCGCCCTCATCGATGAAAACGCCCCCGCTGCCTGCAGCCGCATCCGGGAGGAACAGGTCTTTGCCTCCTCCGTCCGCCGCGCGGGGGATCAGGATTATCGTCTTTCTCTCGGCGTCATGGATCACGGCACCGAGGTCATGCAGCTCACGCTCTCCCTGCCCGACGCGTCCGCCGCCGAAGCGCTCCGCGTAGGCTGGCCCTCCGCCGCGCAGGAAATCTACGCCTTCGTCATCCGCACCCTCTCGGAGGGTCTTTCATGAGCACCTGGGCCGTCATCCTGTGCGCCGGCAGAAGCACAAGAATGGGCCTCGGTCAGAATAAAACGCTCCTGCCCCTGCACGGTTCCCCGGTCTTCACGCACAGCATGCGGGCTTTCCGCCCGTTCGTGGACGGCATTCTGCTCGTCACCGGCGAAGCGGAGCAGCCCGCCTTCCGCGCCGCGTGCGAGCAATACGCCTGTCCCGCGGATGCCTTTGCCTTCGGCGGAAAGGAACGCCGCGACAGTGTCCTGAACGCGCTCCGCGCCCTGCCGGAGGATTGCGGGCAGGTCCTCATCCATGACGGCGCGCGCTGCTTCATCACAGGCGATGTCATCCGCCGCGTGCTTGACAGTGTCCTGCAGCATGGCTCCGGCGTCGCCGCCATCCCGGCCCGGGATACCATCAAGGAAGCCGATCCTGACGAACAGGTCGTCCGCACCTTCGACCGCGCCCGTCTCCGTGTCATCCAGACGCCGCAGGGCTTCCGCCTGAAGGAGTTGCTGCATGCCTACGATGTCTGCGGCGATATGCCGGCCACCGATGACGCCTCCCTCATGGAGCAGGCCGGTTATCCGGTGCGCCTCGTGCAGGGCGATGAAGCCAATCTCAAGCTCACCTATAAGGAGGATCTTGCCGCCGTGAACAACCGCGTTCCCAGGATCGGGCAGGGGTATGATGCTCACTGTCTGGTCGAAGGCCGTCCGCTCATCCTGTGCGGCGAAAACATCCCTTACGAAAAAGGCCTGCTCGGCCACAGCGATGCCGATGTCGCGGTCCATGCCCTCATGGACGCCCTGCTCGGTGCCGCCGCGCTCGGCGATATCGGCCACCTCTTTCCGGACAATGATGACCGCTACAAGGGCATCAGCAGCATGCTGCTGCTCCGGGAAGTTGCCCGCGTCCTCCGCGAAAACGGCTTCACCTTCGTCAACTGCGATATCACCATCATCGCCCAGCGTCCCAAGCTCGCGCCCTTCATTGAAGCCATGCGCGCGAATGTCGCCGCCGTGCTTCAGACCGATGTCCGCAACATCGCCGTCAAGGCCACCACCACCGAAAAGATGGGCTTTGAAGGCCGCGGCGAAGGCATCAGCGCCCTGGCCGTCGCCATGCTCCTCTCCGATTGATTCCCGAATGATCCCTATTAGTTTCCCTGCCGTTCCGGTCAGGCTCAAATGATAAAGAAAAGATGTGTCCGCGCCGGGCACATCTTTTACTTTGCCATTATACCTGTTTTTCAAGTGACCTGCAATGAACCTTTGCGAACCTGTATTGTACCTTTGCGAACCTGTATTGTACCTTCGCGAACCTAAATTGAACCTTTGCGAACCTGAATTGTACCTTTGCGAACCTTTTCTGACCAGAGTTCCGGCGTTTCCGCGGCATATTCAGGCGTTTCGTTCCGCGGCTTCCGGCATCATTCGCTGATCAGTTTCTCAACCGCGTTCTTAAACATCGCCGCCTCCAGCGCGGAGGTTACATAGATACTGTCATCGCCGTTGACCATCGCCAGCGCGAACGTATATCCGCTGTCAAGCATCCCTTCAAGCGTATCCCATACGCCGCACAGGGAGTAGATCACGTAGAGCGCGTCCACCTCACTCACATCCGTGAACACATACGATTCAACGCTTCCGGAAAGGAAGAGCATCGATGTTTCGGTGTCATACCACACCATCGTCACCTTATCGCCCAAGCCATCGATGGTGATATAATTACGGCCGACATAAAGCGATGTACTGTTGTCGGTGAACATCGTCTTCAGGATGACCTGACAGGTCTCACCCAGCGCGGCCGTCATCATCGTACACACGAGCAGCAGGGCCAGAGAAATAACCAAAAAACGACGGATCTTCTGCATACATTCGTCCCCCTTATTGCAGGCATCACATGCCTGTATATTTGTTGGCATAAAAATAACATGTAATGTCAGTTTTGTCAAGCATTGTCATCCAAATATCATTCATGTTTATCACATTGCTTTCAGATACCGCAAACGCCCGGAACCTCCCTCGTTTTTTGCAAAAAGATTGCCGTTCTTCACAAACGGCGATCTTTTTCTTTTTATTTTCAGAAGTTGTATGAACTGTTCATACATATTTCACGCCCGTTTTCCCGCTCCGAAACGCCTCCGATAAAAGTACATTCGTTTCGTCACCCTTCCGTTTTGTTTCCGTCCTTTGCCCGTAATTTCTCGTTCATAACATAAATGCTGTTTCGTGTCTTATTCATTAATTTTGTATTACTGTTTCATTACTCTTAACGCATATTTTACATCTTCATTCTTTTGGCTCTGTTTCTTCTCAATTCCGCAAAAATTCAATCATATCCTGTTATAACCGTGTTTTTTCTTCTTCACAGTCTGTTCGCGTCCCGTTCATATTTCCGTTTCCGATCCAATTCCGTTTTATGTCTTATTCTTTACTGTTTCATTACATTTTTATATTAATTTATTTCCTTCTTCATCATTTTGTCTTGACATCGAAACAATTGGCGTATTATAATCGTCATGATTTCAATATGATCGGAGGTCCTCCCATGCCGGCCACCATTCAGGTACGCGTCGATGAAGAACTGAAAAAACAGGCGGATGAGCTGTTCCGTTCCCTGGGCACGGATACCACCACCGCCGTGCGCATTTTTCTCACACAGGCCGTCGCGGGCGGCGGCTTTCCGTTTGAGATCCGCCGTCCCGTTCCGCGCCGCAGGTCCCGTCTGAACGAAGAGGATTGATCCCCCGTTCTTTCCAGCGCCGCTCCTGTATTCTTTTTGTGTCAGGTTACGCCTCTCCGGCGGCTGCTCCCGTCCCCGTGCTTCCGCTGCCCCTGTTTTTTCGGCGTTTTTCCCCTTCTGACAGGGAAAAGCACTGTCCTTATGCCTCTTTTCAAAGCGCCCTTCCGCGTCATTTTTTATCTTGCGCGCGGCGCTTTTTTTTGATACAATAAAGTTAAGTAAGAATTTTTCCGGATACGGGTCTCTTTCCGTACCTTTTACTGATCGCATCATATTCCAGCTTTGGAGGATTCTAACCGTATGCTGCTTGAAAAGAATCTGTGGCTCGGCACCTCTCCGGAGGGTCCTGTCTGCCTTTCTCCCCGCATGGCCAATCGCCACGGCCTCATCAGCGGTGCCACCGGCACCGGCAAGACCGTCACACTTCAGGTCATGGCGGAAAGCTTCTCCGCCATGGGCGTCCCGGTCTTTCTGGCCGATGTCAAGGGCGATCTGGCCGGGATCAGCCAGCCCTGCGCCAGCGTTGAAAAAATCCAGGGCCGTCTGGACAAGTGCGGCGTCACCGCGTTTGAAGCCATGGGCTGCCCGGTCACGCTGTGGGATGTCTTCGGCGAAAAGGGTCATCCCGTGCGCACCACCGTCAGCGAAATGGGGCCGCTGCTCCTTTCCCGTCTGTTGGGGCTGAATGACACTCAGGCCGGCGTGCTGCACATCGTGTTCCGCATCGCCGATGATCAGGGGCTTCTGCTGATCGATCTGAAGGACATCCGCGCCATGCTCGCCTATGTGGGCGAGGATACGGGCCGCTACACGGTCGATTACGGCAATGTCACCAAGGCCTCCCTCGGCGCCATCCAGCGCGCCATCGCCATGCTGGAGGATCAGGGCGGCAACATCTTCTTCGGTGAACCTGCCCTCAATATCGCGGACTGGCTTCGCGTGGAGGCGGACGGCCGCGGCCGTATCAACGTGCTGGCAGCGGAAAAGCTGTTCCAGAAGCCGGTCATGTATTCCACCTTCCTGCTGTGGATGCTGGCCGAATTGTACGAGATCCTTCCCGAGCAGGGCGACAGCGACAAGCCCCGCATGGTCTTCTTCTTTGATGAAGCCCACCTGCTCTTTGACGACTGCTCCAAGGCCCTGATGGACCGGATCGAGCAGACCGTCCGCCTCATCCGCTCCAAGGGTGTCGGCGTATACTTTGTCACGCAGAACCCCATGGATGTCCCCTCCTCCGTGCTCAGTCAGCTAGCCGGGCGCGTGCAGCACGCGCTGCGCGCCTTCACGCCGCAGGAGCAGAAGGTCATCCGTTCGGTAGCCGATACCTTCCGTACCAATCCCGATTTTGACACCGGCGAGGCCATCACCACGCTGAAGACCGGTCAAGCTCTCGTTTCCTTCCTGCAGGAGGACGGCAGCCCCGCCGTCGTGCAGCGCACCACCATCCTGCCGCCGCAGAGCTTTATCGGCGCCATTCCGGATGATCTGCGCGCGCGGCTGATGATGAACGACCCGGTCGGCTCCATGTACGATGGCTTCTTTGACCGCGAGAGCGCTTATGAGATCCTGGCCGCCCGTATGTACGCCGCCGATGAGGATGACGCGCAGCCCGTTTACGGTCAGCCGGTCTATGATCAGCCCGCCTACGGTCAGCCGGTCTATCAGCAGCAGCCTTATGGTCAGCCGGTTTATCAGCAACAGCCCTACGGTCAGCAGCCTTACCAGCAGCAGCTCTACGGTCAGCAGCCTTATCAGCAGCAGCCTTACGGCCAGCCCGCCTTCCAGCCCGCGCCTGCCACACAGCCCATCTCCTTCCAGGTCTTCAATCCGCAGACCGGTACCTACGAGGAGCAGGTCATCCGTCAGGCGCCGCAGCTGACTGTCAATCCCACCGTGGTCACGCAGAGCGGCGTACCCGTCACCTATAATCAGCCGCTTCCCACGCGCCCGCAGCCGCAGGCCCCCGTTGCCATGCGTCAGCCCGCGCAGCCTGCCCGCGTTCAGGCCGCTCCCGCGCCGAAGACATCTGCGAAGCCCGCCGCGAAAAAGACCGCCGCGACTGCCGCCAAATCCACCTCCCGCACCAAATCCGTGGGCGAGCAGATGCTCAACAGCTTCACCCGCTCCGCCTCCTCCACCATGGGAAGAGAGCTTTCCCGCAGCCTGCTGGGCGTGCTGGGCCTCTCCTCCACCAAGAAACGTAAATAATGACCGCGCGCTACCTTCATTTTTCAGCAGAGCACGGCCTGTGATCGAATTTCAACCACACCCCGAAAACATCAAAGAATTCAGGAGGGAACAACCATGAAAAGACGTATCGGTATCCTCACCAGCGGCGGCGACTGCCCCGGCCTCAACGCGACCATCCGCGGCGTAGCAAAAGCCGCTTACGAGCTTTTTGACGCCGAGATCATCGGCATCAAGGACGGCTACCGCGGCCTCATCGAAGGCGACTGGGAAGAAATGAAGCGCAGCCAGTTCAGCGGCATCCTCACCATGGGCGGTACCATTCTGGGCACCAGCCGCAGGCCCTTCCGCAACATGCGCGTCATCGAAGATGACAACGTGGATAAAGTGGCGGCCATGAAGGAAAACTACGACAAAATGAAGCTGGACTGCCTGGTCACGCTGGGCGGCAACGGCACCCACAAGACAGCCAACCTCCTTTCCGAAGAAGGCCTCAATGTCATCGGTCTGCCCAAGACCATCGATAACGACATCTACGGCACCGATTTCACCTTCGGCTTCCACACCGCTGTGGACATCGCCACCGATGTGATCGACCGCTGCCACACCACCGCTGCCTCTCACGGCCGCTGCCTGGTGGTGGAGATCATGGGCAACAAGGCCGGCTGGCTCACGCTGTATTCCGGCATCGCCGGCGGCGCGGATGTCATCCTGCTGCCCGAAGTGCCCTATGATATCAAGGATGTCGCCAAGGTGGTCGAAGCCCGCGCCAACAGCAAGAAGGGCTTCTCCATCATCGCCGTGGCCGAAGGCGCCATGGAAAAGGGCGAAGCCAAGATGAAGCGCAAGGAGCGCGAGGCCGCCCGTGCCGCGGCCGGTTTCAACGGCATTGCCAATCGTCTGGCCAAGCAGCTGACCGAGCTGGTGGGCGTGGAAGCCCGCGCTGTCATCCCCGGCCACATCCAGCGCGGCGGCAGCCCCAATGCCTATGACCGCGTGCTGAGCACCCAGTTCGGTGTCCATGCCGCGCAGCTCATCCGTGACGGCGAATACGGCTATACCGTGGCGCTCAACGGCAACACCATCACCCATAACAAGCTCAAGGATATCGCCGGCATTCCCAAGCCCGTGCCCAAGGATCACCAGATGATCGAAGTGGGCAAGGATATGGGCATCTCCTTCGGCGACTGATCCCTTTTTCAGGTCCGCCCGGCGCGGAGGTGAGCGATCTGCTCCGCGCCGCGGGCCTTCTGTCATCTTTTCATCACCCGGAGGGTGCTGTTCATGTGGAAATGTGCCTGCGGAGAACTTAATCACGATCAGTACAACAGCTGTTCGCGCTGCGGAAAGCCGCGCGGCGGCAGCATCTTCGCTTCTTCCGAAGCCCGGATCAACGCGCCGGGGGCGGAGGGCGGCTATCCCCGCGCCGGACAGGTGGATTTTGATTCCCTGCCCATGCTGAAGGGCCGCTACAAGGGGCTGCTCGGCCGTGTCGCGCATGTGCTCGGCATCATCCTGATGGTGCTTTTGCCGCTCCTTGTCCTGCTCGGCTTCATCTTCTGCCGGACAGAACTGCTCACCGCGCTGCCGCTCACCCGCGCCTTCGCGGATAAAGCCGTATGGCAGTCTGTTTTCTATGCCGTGTCCGGCATTGCCGCGATGCTGCTCAGCCTGCTCCCCGGATTGTGGACCTGCCTGCTTGCGAGAAAGGCCTGAAAATTGAAACGTAAACCCATCTCCGATCGTCTCCACGCGTATCTGCAGCTTCTGACAGGCTGTCTGCTGGGGGCGCTGGCCTATCCGCTGCTCCTCACGCCCAACGCCATCGCGCCGGGCGGTCTGACCGGCGCCGCCACTGTCATCCACTACATGACCGGCGGCTCCATGGGTGTCGGTGTCCTGTCCCTGGCCATGAACATTCCCGTTTTCCTCTGGGGATACAAAACACTGGGCCGGGTGTACGCATTCCGCACGCTCATCGCCACCCTGCTCTTTTCTCTGCTCATCGATCTCATCCCGCTCATCGTGCCGGCATGCGTGCTGACGCGGGATCCCCTGCTCGCGGTCGTTTTCGGCGGCGTGCTGCTGGGGGCCGGGCTGGGGCTGATCTTCCGCGCCGGGGCTTCCACCTGCGGCACCGATCTGATCGCCCAGATGCTGCACCGTTCCTTCTCCTTCCTTTCGGTGGGGGTGATCCTCACGGTGCTGGATTGCTGCGTGGTGCTTTTCGCGCTCTTCACCATGAGCCTTGAAGCCGCGCTGTACTCCATGATCGAGATCTTCATCTGCTCCAAGGTGATCGATCTGGTGCTGACCGGCCTCGGCCACGCCAGCGCCTGCTACATCATCACCCGGGATCCCGAAGCGCGCGCGCGGCGCGTGATCCGGGAGCTGGACCGCGGCGCCACCTACCTGCACGCCACAGGCGCGTATACCGGCAACGAGCGCACCATCCTGCTCACCGTGGTCTCCAGCCGCGAGGTGCCGCGCCTCAAAAAAATGGTGCGCGAAATGGATGAAAAGGCCTTCCTTTTCATCACCGACTCGCACGAGACGCTGGGAGAAGGCTTCTCCGCGCTGGACGAAGTCTGATCCCCTCCGCGTTTTTCCGGCGGCTACGCGCCGCCATTCCCCCGGAACGACCCCCGATGACCCTGTCTCACCTATCCCGGCGGCTGCCGGCATCATGATAAACGGAGGCTTTCTTCCATGAAAATTTGGTTTGTCACCAGCGAATGCGCGCCCTTCAGCAAATCCGGCGGTCTGGCCGATGTTGCCTTCTCCCTGCCCCCCGCCCTGATGGAGCAGGGGCATCAGATCAGCATCATCACCCCCCTGTACAAGTGCGTACGGGATCGTTTTGCCGATAAGATCCGCAAGATCAAGGATTTCACCTTCAAGATCGGCGAGTATGACATCACCTGCGGTCTGTGGGAAGGCGAACGCGCGGGCGTGCCCGTCTGGTTCATCGAAAAGGACGCGGAATATGACCGTCCCCGCCTCTACGGCTATGATGATGACAAGTGGCGCTTTGCCGTGTTCTCCAAGGCGGTCATCGCCCTGCTGGACGAACAGATGCCCTTCCGCCCGGATATCCTGCACTGCAACGACTGGGAGACCGCGCCCGCGGTCATCTATCTGCGCAACGAGCAGTCCTGGCGCATCGAGCTGCAGCACATCAAGGCGGTTTATACCATCCACAACATCGCTTATCAGGGCCAGTTCGGCAAAAACGATCTGTGGGATACCTTCCGTCTGCCCGAGGGCTGGTATGAGGGCGGTCTGGCCTATGAATATGAAGGCCGCCACGACATCAACCTGATGAAGGGCGCCATGCTGATGGCCAACGCCGTCTCCACCGTGTCAGCCACCTATGCCCGCGAGCTGCATTTCCCCACCTTCGGCATGGGCCTGCAGGGCGTTGTGGACGAGGTGCAGAACAAGCTGCGCGGCATCCTGAACGGCATCGATATGGAACTGTACGATCCCATGAAGGACACCCGTATCACCGCCCCCTTCAATAAAGACGACATGAGCGGCAAGGCCGCCTGCAAGGCCGCCATCCAGAAGAAGTTCGGCCTGCACGTCCGTCCGCATCGTCCCCTGCTCGTTTCCGTTGCCCGTCTGGTGGAGCAGAAGGGCATCGAGCTTGTCAAGGACGCGCTGCCCGGC
>CALCTW010000084.1 GCA_937907055.1 uncultured Clostridia bacterium
CGTTGAAAGATTTCATGTGCCATGGGGTTGAAGCGTGTAAGGGGGCTAATACGGCAATCCCCGGACTGCCGTGCCTTCGGATAACCTCGGTGTTGTTTCGGAGAATCATAAAGCTGCCTTTGCAAACAATCAAAATCAAATGGGGTTGTTGCAGAACACAAAAATCTGCAGCAACCCTTTTATGATGCCTACGAATCGAAAAATGAGCGAAAAAAGGGTAAAGCAAACACAACATGCTGAAATTCAGCGGAAAGTAGTGAATGGATTCCGTTGTTAGATCCGGAATTCTGGACAATTTAGAATTTCAGCATTTTTTTCGGGGACAAAAGATGAGGTTTCTTCTCCTTGGCGTTGCACTTGCTGATCCACTTCAGGATGTTTTGGGAGAGGCCAAGGAAGTAAAGCTCACTGGAGACTTTTAGTGTTCCGGCAGTCAGGAAACGAACAAAGCGACGGTTGTGCTTCAACTGGCCAAAGGCACCCTCAGCTTGAATAGACCGGTTGACTCGCAACAATTTCCCTTCTTCTGTGGTGATCCGTTCAAGTGAAGCCTGGCGGAAGTCCGCAAACTCCCGGCATATGACCAGTTCCTTCTGCTTCTCCGGGTCTTTGGCTTTACAGCATTGAGCCCTGTATGGGCATCCGGAACAATCCTCACAGCGATAACGCTGCACCTTTTTCTCGCTTCCGTCTTTGCTGCGCTCTGTGCTCTCTCCGATACAGGGCAGGATCCGTCCGTTTTTGCACACATAGTAATCCTCTGGCTGGTAGTAGGCCATATTCTCACTTCGACCGATCTGTGCCTTGAATTTCCTTGTTCGGCTGCTCTCGTAATTGTTTGGCTTAATATATTATGCTACAATCCCTTTCTCTGACAAGAACCGGTAGTTCCGCAGACTTTCATACCCGGAATCTGCCACTGCTCTTTGGTAACGCTTTCCATGCCATTTTTCCATTGTTTCCAACATTGGCGGCAGCGTATCATAGTCGGTTCGGTTGCTGAATACTCCGATCCCCGTGATGAATTCGCTGTTGACCGCAAACTGCACATTGTACCCCGGCTTAAGCTGCCCATTTTTCATGTGGTCGTCTTTCATGTGCATGAATGTTGCATCCGGATCGGTTTTGGAAAAGCTGTTTCGTTCATTTCCCAATGTTTTCAGTTTCTGTTCGTAAGCGTTCCAGCGCTCAAATAGACTGTGCAAACACTCCCTCATGCGTATGATTTCCGGCTTGCGGTGTCCGCGCCCCTTTTCGACATGAAGGTCTTTCTCTTCGATTTCTTTGCCAAGCTCCCGCACTTTTTCTTCGAGCTTTCCTTTGGTCGCATACCCTTCCGTAAGACCAAGCAGTTCCTTTGCTTTCCCTCTGATCTTCTTTAATTCGCGTTCGACTGTTTTTCGCCAGACGAAGGTGTAACGATTCGCCTTGCTCTCGATTTTTGTGCCATCCACAAAAACCTCTTCATGGTCTGTCATTCCATCCTTTTCAAGCAAGGCGGCATACTGATAAAACAGATCCTCAATAGCCGGCGCTGTGTCTTCTCCGCTCCTGAATCGTGCAATGGTGCAGTGATCCGGCGCCTCATGGCCGTCCAGCAACAGAATAAACTGGATATTCTCCCAGCACAGCTCCTCTATCTTCCTGCTGGAGTACACGCCTTTCATGTACGCGCAGGCAATGATCTCGAACAGAATCCTTGGCTCGACTTGTGATTTTCGGATCCTTCCCGAATAAGCTTCGTACAGTTTCCTGTAGTCCAGTCTCCCAAGCTGGTCGCTTACTTGTCGATAGAACTCGCTCTTTTCTGCGCTGAACTCCTGACTTCCGCAAATATTCATTTTCAGCTGCTGACATCCTTGCTGAATTGAAATATAGTGCTCTTGTTGTGTTATGTTCATGCCAATTACATTATACAACAAAACAGAGCGTCTTGCATCTCCTGCTTGACGCTCTGTCTTTTTTTGTTCAGGGTTGTGCAACAGCCCCTCGTTTTATGTTATGGTCTGTGAAGGAGATGTGATTGCCTTAGAAGATGCTGGTGACCTTGTTCCAGACCCAGCAGGCGCCGTCCTTGGCGGAGCCGGCGATGTCCGTGATGCCGTTCCAGACTTTGCCGGGGAGTTCCTTGATTTCTTCCAGAGCCTTGCCGGCGTTGTCCTTCACCTGCTTTTCAGCAGCGTGCAGATCTTCCAGAGCGGATTCGGACCAGGGGAAATGCTCACGAACGGGGTGGCCATCCTTCACCAGGGAGATACCGGTTTCCACGAGGTTGACACCGAAGAAGCGGATCAGGTTGCCGACATACTTGACACTGCCGGTGAGTGTATTGGTGACACCGCTGTTGTTATTCTGCGGAAGGTCAAAGTTGGTGATGTTGGTGGTGGGGATGTTGGGGAGTCCATCGAACTCGGCGTCGGCACTGGCGGCAGCCATGGGGACAATGGCGATCATCATCAGGGTTACGATAGCAAACAGGGTAGCGATCAAACGTTTCATAGTATTTCCTCCTCGCCTCATTGGGCGTCTCTTTTTGTGTTTCAGGAGGTTTTCCTTGTCCCTCCTGACAGTGATGAGTATAGCGTATGAGGCCGGAGGAAGACACAACAATTCCCGCTGAATTACGTATAGTGTGATTTCATTTGTTTTCGTTTTCGTTTAATATTCGGAGCTTCACGGATCGTCAGGCTGTCGGCAGGTGTCGTGAGCCTGCCCCCATTTATTATGAAACGGAAAACGAAGATCAATAATCCGGACCCTCCGGGATGACCGGTCTGCCCGGGATGGAGCGGACGAGCTCGTACTGAACCGTTTCAAAGTATCTGTTCCAGAAGCCGCGGGCGTTCGGATTGGCGGTGCCGTGTTCTACCCAGAGGCGGGTGACCCCGGCCTCCCACGCGCGCGCGGCGGCGGTGTACAGCAGACACTGCGCGAGGCCGGAGGCGCGAAGCTCCGGAACCACATAGACTTCGCCGATGTTGGCGGAGGCAATGCCCGCGGTCAGCAGGTTTTCTTCATTGTTCCATTCAATGATGCCGACCAGCGTATCGTTTTTGAAGGCGCAGAGCAGCTCCAGATCCTCGGACATGAAATAATCATGGTAGAGTTCCTCGGTGAATTCCGTGCCGGGATAGAAGACAGGACTTTTCTTTAAATGATCGATGATCTGCCGGACGGCGGGCCAGATGAGGGGCCATTTTTCTTCGATCTCCGGCTTGTCCAGCACGCGGATCTCGATACCCGGCAGGGAGGAGGGGAATTCATCGCCGATCAGACGGACGCAGGTCTCCGCCATGGTGCCGAACTGCATCATATGAAACGCGCGGATGCATGCTTCATCCCGTGCATACAGTTGGACCGAAAAATCGCAGCCGGAGGATGGAACCACCCTGTCCGCCAGTGCCTGAAACAGGCGTACCATCATCTGTTCGCTTTCTGCAAAATAACCGCACAGGGGGATCCGGCAGAAGGTCTTTCCCGCC
Source organism: uncultured Clostridia bacterium (assembly GCA_937907055.1). Classification (GTDB taxonomy): domain Bacteria; phylum Bacillota; class Clostridia; order Christensenellales; family Aristaeellaceae; genus ZC3RG03. Next base: position 3,483 of record CALCTW010000084.1, read on the forward strand.
TCTTCATAGCAGTGATAATACAGAAAACCGTGTTCGTCCGCGTGCTCCAGTTCAATGCACGGGAGATCTTCCAGTTCGCTTGCGGCATAAGCGGTGAAGGCGTCTTCATTCAGTACATAGGCGGAAAAGACGGAATCAAGTTGGTCCTGATATTTCCGGTAAAGGGCGGAAAAATGATTCATGGGATCGCTCCTTTGGGATTTCTGCCGGAAAGATCAGCCTTTCGGGGCAGCGTGTTCTTTTTCGTATTGCTCAAATTCCGGGGTGCGCGACCAGTAACGGATGCCCCAGTTTTCAAAATTCCATTCGTCGCTGTAGGCGTTGCACTCATAATCGATATAATATAGTTTATCGTTCCACGGAATGAAGTTGGTGGGGAAGTAATCAATATTGAGCCCGATGGGATACAGAAGGGCGCACATCCGGCGGATGTCATCGAGGAAGGCGGGCTGCATAGCCCCCTTCCGCACTCGGTCGTATATGGTGTCGCCGGGAATGTATTCCTTTAAGATGCGCTCGTTTTCGATGTCCACATCCAGCATTTTCGGGAGCAGAATCCCGGCCGCGGTGAGCCGTTCATAATCCCGGCATTCGGCTTCGATCTTGTTGCCGAAGGTGTAATAGGCGCAGGGCTCATGATGGATCTGCTTCAGCACATATTCCGTATCGCCGCGCCGGACAAGATAGGAATAGCCGCCCTTGCCCTTTCCGAGCAGGCGGAGGACCTGATAGTTTTTTCCGTTCACGGTCATTTCCATGGCGCTTCTCCTTTGAGCCTTTCAAAAGTGACACACTGCGCTTTGAGGCTGATCTTTTTGACCTGATAGCCAAAGGCAATCAGCTCTTTTTTATAGGTCAGCAGGGCGTGATCGGGCCGGAAGCCGCAGATCGCTTCGATCCGCGCGAAGGTGAGCGAAAAGCAGTCCTCCCCGTTCTCGCGGATCCATTGCCACAATGGTTCGTATTTGCTCATGTCATCGGTTCCCGTTCGGCGGCCATTTCAATGCAGATCCACTGTCGGCCGTTGCCCTCGTAGATCTCCTTTTCCGGCAGGATCGTGAATCCGGCCGCCTGATAGCAGCGGCAGGCCGGCGGATTGTCCTCAAACACGCCGAGAGTGACCCGCCGGGCGCCGTAAACATCAAAGGCGTAGCGCATGCCCAGACGCAGCATCCGCTTGCCGTAGCCTTTGCCCCGAAGCAGCGGATCCACGATCACGAAGCCGAAGCGCAGTACCCCGGGGTCTTCTACGGGACGGCGCAGAATGAAAAAGCCGACGACCCGGTCATCCTCCACGGCAACAAAGGGGAAAAAACGGTCGTTATCGATCCGCCCGGCCAGCGCTTCCTGAAGCCTTTCTTCGGTCAGCGGAAAGGGGCCCATCCGTCCGGCTGTCCACTTGAAAAACGCGTCTTCATCGGCGCACCAGCGGATGATGACCGCCGCGTCACCGGATCTGTAAGGTCTGATACCAAGCATAGATACCTCTCAGGAATGGATCAGCTGATCCCAGTCATCACGGGTGATGACGGAAACATGGGTGATGTGATTGGCTTCATCCGGGTATTCTTTTAAGAACTTCATGCCGATCGCTTCCGCGGTGCGGTAGGACGGAACATTGGTGTACTTGCAGTAGGAATACACGGCGTCATAGTCGGTGCGTGTGAAAGCCCAGTCGCGGACAGCGGCGGCGGCCTCTCTCGCGTAGCCTTTGCGCTGCTGATCGCGGCGGATATGGTAGCCGATCTCCGGCAGCATCTGCCCGTCAATGGGCTGGAGGGTGAGCCCGCAGTCGCCGATCACTTCTCCGGTCTCCTTCAGACAGACTGCCCAGAGACCGAAGCCGTCTTTTTCATAACGGGCGATATTACGGTCGATCCAGCTTTGCACACGCGCTTCATCGAAGGTGTAGGGATAGTGCCGTGTGATCTCGGGATCGGAAAAGAGCGCGTACAGCGCTTCAAAATCATCCTGCGTCATGGGACGGAGCAGGAGACGGGAAGTTTCGATCATATTCAAAAATACTCCTTCATCGGTCATCGGGAGCGGAAAACCTGCCGGATACGGTTCAGAGCGGGCATTCCAGACAAGGATCCTCTACTATTAAAGTGTATTATAAACGGCAGGAAACAGACCGGCCCCCAACACGCCGGAATCCTCGGGACGGCGGTCTTTGGGGAGACGGTCGCAGGAGATTAACCATCGTTAAGATGACGCGCGTTTATTATATCCGAATATGCGCGGAACGTCAACCCGGAGCATCGCCCGGGCGGTTGACAGTGCATGGGAGAAGTGATACAGTAAACATGCCCATGAAGCGAATAACAGGAGAACAGACGATGAAGATCATTCCTTATACAGAAGAACGCTATGACGAGGTCTATGCCCTGTGGATGAGCTGCAGGAACATGGGATTCAATGATGTGGACGACTCCCGGGAAGGGATCGCGAAGCTGGTGCGGAAAAACCCGGAGACCTGTTTTGTGGCCGAGCATGAAGGCCGCATTGTGGGCACTGTGCTGGCCGGGAATGACGGCCGGAGAGGCTATGTTTATCACCTGTGCGTGGCGGAGGATCAGCGGAAGCTGGGCATCGGCCGCCAACTGGTGGACGCCATGCTGGAGGGCATGCGCCGGGAGGGCATCAGCAAGGTGGCGCTGGTGGTGTTCGCGTATAATGACGCCGCGAACGCGTTTTATGAAAAGATCGGTTTCATCAAACGGGACGATCTGTATTACCGGAATATCGCCCTGAGGGAACTGGTCCGGATCGATACATGAGGAGACTCGCGATGAAGGAACAACGACTGCTGATCAATGAGGATTATCAAGGGCGCGTGGAGGTATTGAGGCACGCGAGCCGTGGGATCCTCATACAGGACGGCAGCATCCTGCTCGGTTATGAGGAAAAGACCGGCCGGTATATCCTGCCGGGCGGCGGTGTGGAAAAAGGCGAGACACCGGAGGATGCGTGCGAGCGGGAGATTCTGGAGGAGACCGGCATCTGCTGCCGGGTCGGCGATGAGTATCTGGAGATCATCGAATTATTCGATGTCCGGATGCACATCAATCATTATTTTGTGTGCGAAGTGCTTGAGGAGACCGGGGAAATAAGCCTGACCGAGTATGAGAAGCAAGCCGGCTGCACGGCGCGGTGGGTGCCTCTGAAAGAAGCGCTTTGGATCTTCGGGCGTTATGAATGCTACCGCGAAAGTGATATCACGGTATTCGGGCTTTATAAACGCGAATATACCGCGCTGCGGATCCTCACGGCGCGATGAGTATACTGTAAAAACAAGGAGAGATATATGGTCACAGTGGAGAAGATCGATCTTCCGGAGATCCGGATCATCGGCAGACAGGGTCTTTGCACCCGGGAGCATAACCGCGCGCAGGAGCTGTGGGCGGAAGCCAACGCGCATTTCGCGGAGGTGGCGCCGTTGGGCATGAAGGAACCGGACGGCTCGTTTACGGGCTTCTGGGGCGCGATGAGCGACGAAGACATGCGTTTTCAGCCGTGGACGGAGGGCTTTACCCGCGGAATGTATCTGGCCGGGATCGAGGTCGCGCAGGACAAGGAGGCCCCGGAGGGATGGACGAAGTGGGTATTGCCTGCCCGTACGTATCTGGTGTGCGATGTGGAAGCGCCCCGTTACGCTGAGATCTTCGATGAAGTGATCGAAAAGGTGATCCCCGAAATGGGGCTGGCGCTGGACGGCGCGGTCTGCGATTATACAAAGCCTTCCACCGGTCAGAACCGGCTGTTCTTCCCTGTACGGGAAAAGGAGAATACAAAAAAGGTAGACGAGCCCCGTAAACTGCGTCACGCCGGAACGCCTGTACTGGAAACAGAACGGCTGATCCTGCGCCCGTACCGCGCGGAGGACGCGGAAGCGATGTTCCGCAATTGGGCTTCCAGCGAGACGGTGACACGGTACCTGACATGGCCGCCGCACCGGGACGCGGCGATCACGGCGCAGCTGATCGGGCTGTGGGTGTCTGAATACGAAACGCCGGCGAATTATCACTGGGGCATCGAACTGAAGGAGGCCGGGGAAGTGATCGGGGATCTGGCCGTCGTGCAGATGGATGAACGAGCGCTGATCGGTGAGCTGGGCTGGTGCCTGGGTGAAAAATGGTGGGGCCGGGGCATCATGCCGGAGGCCGGACAGGCTGTGCTGAAGTATCTGTTTGAGACTGTGGGGTTCAACCGGATCGAGGCCAGGCACGATGCTGTGAACACCAAATCAGGACGGGTGATGCAGAAGCTGGGGATGCAGTATGAGGGCATCAATCGTCAGGCCGGATGGAACAATCAGGGGATCTGCGATATCGCCCGATACGCGATCCTTTTGCAGGAATGGATGAAGCGCTGAGCGCGGTCATCCGGAAAGGTAAGAAAAATGAGCGAAATAAAAGTTAATTTTGAATGTTATGATACGCCCGAACAGGCGGGGATCTCATCCAAAGGGCTGTGCGCGTTTCTGGACGCCGCGGCTGAAAACGCGGAGAAGGTGCAGTTTCACAGCATGATCCTGCTGCGCCACGGAAAACAGGTGTGCCGGCTGAACTGGCAGCCCTATGACGACCGGACACCGCATATGCTGTTCTCCCTGAGCAAATCCTTCACATCCGCCGCCGCGGGCTTCGCCGTGGCGGAGGGACTGCTGAAGTGGAACAGTTCGGTGACCGAGGTCCTGCCCGAGGAGATCCCGGAGGGACGGGAGGAGGAACTGCGCGCGGTCACGCTGGAGAACCTGCTTTCGATGGGCTCCGGTCTGGCCTAGGAATCCGATTCGCCTTCGCCCGATCCCAAGGTGACATGGGCCAGGCATGTACTGTCGCACCCGGTGAAGTATCCGCCCATGTCGCACTTCCACTACAACACCTTCGGCACCTATCTGGTCTCCTGCATGGTGCAGAAGGTGACGGGGATGACCATCCGTGATTATCTGCTGCCCCGTCTGTTCACGCCGCTGGGGATCAGCAAGCCGGAATGGGATCTGTCTCCGGAGGGCATCTGCTGCGGCGGCTTCGGATTGCATCTGACTTCGGAGGATATCGCGCGGTTCGGCCAGTGCCTGCTGCAAAAGGGCATGTGGCAGGGAAAGCGGATCCTGCCGGAAGGCTGGGTGGAGCTGGCCACGAGCGAGCATATCGCCAATTATGACGGCGAGCGTCAGCCCGGCAATGAATGGGGGCAGGGCTATGGCTTCCAGTTCTGGCGCTGTATCGACGGACGATTCCGCGGAGACGGCGCGTTCGGTCAGGTGTGCATGGTGGACGAGAAGCGGGATACCGTGCTGGCGGTGACCTGCGCGACCGGCGATATGGGGCTGGAATTCAAGCTGATCCGGGAATACCTGTTCGCAGCCTTTGACATGGAAGAGGGAACAGAAGCGGATCAGGCGGCCTTCAAAGAAAAGAGCGTAAAGCTGGGCTACGGCCTGAAGGAAACGGATGACGGTACGGCTGTTTCGCTGCCGGAGGGAGAGTACCGGACGGAATACGAGGGCTATCCCGTGGTATTGAGCCTGAAAGGATTCTTCGGCGATATGATCCGGATGGAACTGCGCTTCGGTGAACTGGAGCGGGACGCGTTCCATTTCTATCTGTCGCACGGCCGGACAGCGCTGGCGGCGGTCAATCCTTATCAGCAGACCCGTTTCTTCGGCAGTTATATATGGAAAAACGGCAGGCTTTGCTTTGACCTTCGCACGATTGACGGCCCGGATACATTGCAGGGCGCGCTCAGCTGGACGGAGAAGGAAGTCATCTTTGACGGCGTGGGCATCGGCTGCCCGGGCGGTCATGTGGTATTTGAACGGATCTGACTTCCGGAAAACAGGAAAACAATAAAAAATGATCGATGATCGGGAACGCGCGGAGCAGAAAAAAACGTACATCTGTTCCGCGCGTTTTTCGTGTTTGCGGAAAGCCTCGGGCGCGCGGGGGGAGTTTTGCTTTGACAGAAAGAGGCTTTGGCGCTATAATGTCACAGACCCTGTTTTGAAAGGAAGTGAGCACCGATGGAGGAAGACCGCCTGGTCATGCCCGCGCAGCGCGCGGAGGATGAGGACAGTTCCCTGCGCCCCAAAATGCTGCGGGAATATGTCGGTCAGGAGAAAGTCCGTTCGGCGCTCGGGATCTATATCAAGGCCGCGCTGGAAAGACATGACGCGCTGGATCATATTCTGCTCTACGGCCCTCCCGGACTGGGCAAGACCACGCTGGCCGGGATCGTGGCGGCGGAAATGGGACAGTCCATCCGCATCACCTCCGGCCCCGCCATCGAAAAGCCGGGTGATCTGGCCAGCATTCTGACCAATCTCGCGCCGGGCGATGTGCTGTTTATCGATGAGATCCATCGCCTGTCCCGTTCGGTGGAGGAAGTGCTGTATCCCGCCATGGAGGATTACGCGCTGGATATCATGATCGGCAAAGGGCCGACCGCGCGTTCCATCCGTCTGGATCTGCCAAAGTTCACGCTGATCGGTGCCACCACGCGCGCCGGACGTTTGTCCGCGCCGCTGCGGGACCGCTTCGGGATCACCTTCCGTCTGGAAATGTATGAACCGGCGGAGCTGTGCCGGATCGTGGCGCGAAGCGCGGGCATTCTGGGCGTCCGTTATGAGATGGACGGCCTGATGGAGATCGCCAAACGCAGCCGCGGCACACCGCGTATCGCCAACCGCATGCTCAAGCGTGTGCGCGATTACGCGCAGGTGCGTTCGGACGGCTGCATCACCTACGCGGTCGCGAGCGAAGCGCTGGACATGATGGATGTGGATCCGCTGGGTCTGGATCGTGTAGACCGCGCGGTGCTTTCCGCCATGATCGATAAATTCGGCGGCGGGCCTGTGGGTCTGGATACGCTGGCCGCGGTAACCGGTGAAGACGCCGTGACCATCGAGGATGTTTATGAGCCTTATCTGATGCAGCTCGGTTTCATCATGCGCACGCCGCGCGGACGTGTATGCACGCCGGCAGCCTACGCGCATATGGGAAAGACACCGCCCGAGAACCTGCCTGTATCCGATGTGGAGCAGACCACCATTATCTGAATCTGAGAGGAGAAACTTTTATGCTTGAATTTAAGTTTGATACCCAGTTGCTGATCGAAGGCACCAATTTGGACGAAGATGTGATCCACGATTATTTCATGGAGAATTTCAAGGGCGACTGCCTGCTGGCGGTCGGTGATGAGGAACTGATCAAGATCCACTATCACACCAACGAACCCTGGAAGGTGCTGGAGTACTGCGCTTCTCTGGGCGAGATCTATGATGTGGTCGTCGAAAATATGGAACGTCAGGAAGCCGGTCTGCACGGCTGATCCCGAGGATAACAAAGAAGCATCCCTGCTGTGAACGCCACGGCGGAGATGCTTCTTTTTGTTTTGCGGATCCGGACCGGTATCGCGGAACGGCCGGATCACAGCATTTGCGGCACATTGCTTTTCAGCCACAGGACGGAGGAACGGAGCGCGGCGATGGTCTTGGTCTCCAGCACACAGCGGCAGTTCAGCTTTTCCGCGAGCGCAAGACGCGCTTTCAGGTCGATCGCGCCGTCGCCCAGCGCCAGATGATTTTTCGGCGGTTCCTCCGTGCCGTCGTGAATGTGAAAATGATGCAGACGGTCTTCATGCTGTGTCAGGAAAGGCATGTCCTTTTCCCCGGTGGCCTTGCTGTGCCCGATATCCCATGTAAGGCGGAAAACTGGACTTTTCAGCATTCCCTCAATGGCGGCGTGCTCATAGGTTTTCCAGCCGTCGGTGTTTTCCACGCAGATCCGGACGGGACTGTTCCCGATCTCCTCCTCGCACAGCCGGATGAAATCCTGTACGCAGGAAAGATAGGTGTCAAAATCCCGGTCATACATCTGCACCTTTCTGTCCGGCAGGGTGATGTAGATGCCGTGATGCATGTGCATGTTCAGGATCGGCGCGCCGATCTGTTTCGCGGCGCGGATGGCGCGGCGGACGGTCTCCAGATAAGCGGCGCGGACGAGGGGATTGAAATCAGCCACGTTCATGTTTTCATCCAGATGGATGGTAAAGAACAGGCCGTGCTTTTGTTTCAGGGCGTTGATCCGGCGGACATCCTCAAGAAAAGGAAGCTGGTATTCCGGAAAATTCATGTTCAGTTCTATGAAGCTCAGCCCCAGCTCTCTGCAAAGGGCGATGTTCTGTTCGATCGTGCTGTTCTCGATCAGGGTGGGCATACCGAAGGTCATAAGCGGCTCCTTGTATTGGTTGTTTAAAACAGGCAGGTCTGTTCGCTGAGGGAAGGGAATCGGCGCATTTCGCGGAAGCACGCGTCAGCCCGGGAGATCATGCCGTATTTTTCACAGGTCTCATCAAATACCTGCCACCATCGCGCCTGATCGGGGAGCGATAATTCATAGGCATTTCCGTACGCGGCGCAGTATCGTTCTTTGAGACCGGGAAAATGCTCGTCCAGTTTTTGATAGAAATACTCACGGTCCCCCTCGCGCAGGGTCAATCCGCCGAAGGTGATGATGCCCCTGACCCCGGCCTCCGCGCAGTAATCCAGAATGCCCCGAAGGTTTTCGATGCTGTCGTTGATGAAGGGCAGAACGGGTGTGAGCCACACGAATGTGGGGATCCTGTGTTCCTTCAGGGTCATCAGCGCCTGAAATCGCTCATAAGTTGTGGATACATGGGGCTCCACCAGACGGCAGAGGTCTTCGTCAAAGGTGGTCAGGGTCATCTGGATGACACAGCGGGCTTTGGCGTTGATGCTTTCAAACAGATCAAGATCCCGCAGCATACGGGTGGATTTGGTCTGCAGCGCGGCACCGAAGCCGTAGCGGTCGATAATCTCAAGACAGCGGCGCGTCAATTGCAGCTTTTCCTCGCAGTGCATATAGGGATCGCTCATCGCTCCGGTACCGATCATGCATTTTTCACGCTTGCCGCGCAGCGCCGCTTCCAGCAGCGCGGGGGCGTTGCGTTTGACTTCGATATCCTCAAAATCGTGTGTGAAGCCATAGCACCGGCTGCGGCTGTCACAATAGATACAGCCGTGGGTGCATCCGCGGTAGATATTCATGCTGCCGGGCGGGCTCAGGATCCCTTTGGCATCAACAAAATGCATGTTCCACCTCTGATGATGTGATGCGGGTATTATAACATATGATATGGATCATGAAAATGAAAAAGGCGAACAGGCGTGCTGAAAAGAAAAGCGCACCCGTAAACGGATGCGCGGAAAGCAACGAAGGCTTTGAAAATATCAGTCCATCGCGCGCTTGATGGCGGCGAGCAGATCGGCATATTCCTCGTAGGCGGGCAGCTGGGGATAATCGGCGCGGATCTTATCCGTGCTGCGGAACAGGAAGCCGGCCTTGCTGTTGAGGATCATGCCAAGGTCGTTGTAGCTGTCGCCGGAGCAGATGGTCTCGCAGCCGCAGGACTGCAGCGCTTTGACGGTGGTCAGCTTGCTCTTGTCGCAGCGCATGCGGTAGCCGGTGATCTCGCCGTCGGGCGCGACCTCCAGTTCATTGCACAGGATGGTGGGCCAGCCCAGCTTTTCCATCAGGGGCGCGGCGAACTGGGAGAAGGTGTCGCTGAGGATGAGCACCTGTGTGAAGGAACGCAGTTCATCCAGAAACTCCTTCGCGCCGGGCATGGGATCGATGGTGGCGATGACATCGCGGATCTCCTTGAGGCCCAGACCATGCTCCTTCAGGATGGCGATGCGGTATTTCATCAGTTTATCGTAATCAGGCTCGTCACGGGTGGTGCGGCGCAATTCGGGAATGCCGGCGGCATCCGCGAACGCGATCCAGATCTCCGGGACCAGAACACCTTCAAGATCAAGGCAGGTTACATACATCGTGGTATACCCGCGCCGTGGGGCGCGTTTTTCCTTTCATCGGCGATGGGACGGGCTGCTTGCCCGCGCTCCTCTATCTTATCATAAAAATCGAAGATCTGTACCGGATTGATGGAGGAAGTACTGTACTTTTGCTGTACAGAGGGCCGGAAGGGGGCTGATACAGAGGATTTTCGGATCGCGGCCCGGCCCGGACAGAGAAATCATGAAGAACTGTAAAAAAACGCTTGACAGGCTGAAAGGGGTGTGCTAATATACTGTCTTGTCAGCAGGGATGTGTCTCTTACTCAAGAGAGCGGCCTCGACAAGTGCTTTGGCCGGGACGTGCGCCTGTAGCTCAGCCGGATAGAGCAACGGCCTTCTAAGCCGTGGGTCGGGGG
>CALCTW010000085.1 GCA_937907055.1 uncultured Clostridia bacterium
TTACTCAGAATATTGCCGCCCTGATCGTATTCATAGGTCCACGTGGTACCGGTGGCGCCGCTTGTGGGATCATCCTGATCGTTTACACGGATCAACTGACCAAGGGGATCATAACTGTAGGAGGTCACCTTGCCATTATGAGTAACGGAGGCGATATTGCCCACATCATCATAGGTGTAGGTAAAGTTCTCCCCGCTCTGTGTAATGCTCTGGATCAGGTTTTAAGCTCTCCTTCTGTAGCTATTCCTTTTAATACTGTTATTTTCCTACCTATATTTTCTGATAATTGACCTCAAATATCAATTTATTACATATCAATTCAGAATTGTCAGAACAAGCATAAATGTAGTTACCGGAACGATTTTTCGTACATATCATTCTTAGATGAGGCATCACTGTACTTGTTTGATGCTTAGGAAAAGCATCTTGATCGTCTAACTCATAATGCACCATCAAGCCTCCGGTCTTTGTACTGCATGTAAATTCTATATGATTAATTTGAGGTTTGACCGGAAAGCAAAATTCCGTAAACGGCCCTTTCACTTGACTACCGTCTATATCTCTTACCGTGTATTCGGATTCAAGCTTTCCTTTCATTTGCGGTAATTGAAAACAAACATACATTTGTTTGTCACTTGTGACACTGAGAATATCGAGTGAAAACAAGTAAGAAACATCTTTTTCAAGCTGTATAACATCCTTTGAAAGATAAGGATATCCTAATTCGGGGCAATATGCAGGGGTCATTTGTATCCAAAGCCTATCATTTGGGTCAATACGCTTGGGCGAATTTAATATTTTGTACATTTTTTCTGCATCTGTGAGTGCTTTAATTACTATATTAGTTTCCATAATGTATCTCCTTATGCTTCGTATAAGTCACAACATTAAATAAAAATATGTTGTCCCCTTCACGTCCATTAGGGTGGTGCAATTCCATGGAAAACCCATCTGACCCGATAGGTGGCATTCCCTTTATTGTTCTCATATCTGAGTAATACATATCAGAATAATTTTTCCAAAATCTATATCGTATTGTTGACCATGACGGTTCTTTTCCGTTTTTTGTATAATTATTTATCATTTCTCCTTTTGTCCAACCATTTTGTGGATTATCTGTGATAAATTGACTCGAATCGTACATTAAAAATGAAGATTGCCCATTAATAGAAGAATCTAGATTATACGATGATATAATCCACTCTTCTTCATACTCTTGCGCGCTTTTCCAAATATAGTATGTTGAAGAAATGTCGAGGTATCCAATACCAGAAGACATTCCTGTTTCAAAACATGCATATCCTAACCCTGAGCCATTTGGCCCATCGTCGTCTCTGCCAGTTGGATCACTTCTCATAGAAGCCGAATTGTGACAATAAACATAAATATTAGGTAAGAGACCCGACGTATTAAGTTGAAAATCAGAACATTGAAATCTTCCCTGACTCGAAGCATAATACCTACTCCTCAAATAGTACAGTTCCGTCTCCTCATCGTAGACGTATCCTCTGTACCGGAAAGGATTCAGCGCCCCCAGCGTACCCGCCATCGTGCCTGTTGTGCTCAGCGGCTTGCCCCATGCATCGTAAGTGTACTTAACCACCTCCGTGCCGGTGCTGTTAACAATGCCCACAATATCGCCCTGCAGGTTCTTCACGTAGGCGTATCGGGTTGTGGTCGTGCCGTTGTTCCATTCCACGATCGCCGGGCTGTTTGCCGCGTCATAGAAGAAGTGCAGCTCATCATTGCCCTTTGTGAGGTGTACAATGTTCTTGCCGTGCAGGATATACTTCGTTACCACACCGTTGACGGTCTTTTGCACACGCAGACCTTCGGCGTTGTAATCAAAGGTTGCGGTCGTGCCGCTCTTGCTCATGCACGCCAGTTGCCTGCCGTTTTGCCATGTGTAATTCCAAGTACCATCGCTCAGGGGATTGCCGATCTCATCATAGGTGATGGCGGTTCCGTTGTAGGCGGTCAGCTTATCCTTCCAGTTGCTGTCGGTGTAGCTGTAGGTATCGGTCTCCAGCGCGGTGCCAACCGTTCCGGTGGTATAGGCATAGCGCTTCTTGCTCAGGATATTGCCGCCCTGGTCATATGTGTATACCCATGTGGTGCCGTTCGTGCCGCTGGTGGTATCGTTTTTGTCATTCACCCGTATCAGCTGCCCAAGGGCGTCATACACATAAGCGGTTTTCTTGCCGTTTTGTGTCACGGAGGCAATATTGCCCACATTATCATAGGTGTAGGTGAAGTTCTCCCCGCTCTGCGTAATGCTCTGGATCAGGCCGGTGGTTTTTGCGCTGCTCGTTCCCTGTACAAAGGCGAAGGTGGTGTTATAGGCATGTCCTTCCACCTTCACGCTCTTCGCGCTCACCCGGCCCAGCTTGTCATAGGTAAGGGTGCTCTGGTTATTGGCGCTGCCATAGTTCAGCGCGGTGGGGCGATTCTCGGCATCATAGCCGAAGGTGGTTTTGTATTCGGCGCGGCTGCCGCCCACCCGCTCGGTAAACTCACTCAGGTTTCCGTACAGGCTGTCATACGCCGCTTCACCCGTGTAAAGGTGCTGCCCGTTCTCGTGGGTCTTGATGCGGCAGGGCCGGTCACTCAGATCATATTCCGTTTCGGTGATCCGGTTCAGGGTGGTATCCTTCATCCACGCGGCATTGCCTTTCGCGTTATAGCGGAAGGTATAGCGCGGCTCGGTCTCCTCTCCGTACAGGATCCCTGTCACCCGGTTGAACGCGTCATCTTCATTGCGCACGGTGAAGCCGTTTCCATAGGTCACGCTGCGGATCTTCATCCGTGTTATGTCGCACCTCTGTCAGCCTGTCATTCACATCATAAGTATAATAGTTTTTGTATTCTTTTACAACATTTTCATTTGTAACACTTGTGCTGACTTCGGTCACTCTGCACGGTATTTGTTCCCTCCGTGGTGATAGGTATTGTATATCTCATTTTGCAGATTCATATCCCGATTCATCCTTTTCTCCTCCGTTATCTTCATGTACTTTTTGCTGTTTCAACTCTCTTACCACTAAACCCGCTATATCGTAACACAGATCGTTATGATCTCCTGATTTTTGCACGAATTACACTCTATTTGCACGAAATACAGATGAATTTCATCTCAAGCGATGTTATTTGTACCTCAACGGTCATGACATTTCATCTTATGAGTCCTATCATCTTGTCGAGGTGGTTTTGCATGATTGGCGACAGACTACGCAATCTACATTTACAATGGGAATTATCACAAACAGATCTTTCTCGAATTTAAATGTCCATCCAAAAGCAATCAAAAATTGGGAAGGCGATATCGTTGATCCAAACATCGATAATATCCGCAGATTGGCCGATTATTTTCATGTGACTGTCGATTATTTAACTGGTCGTGAAGACAATAATAGTGTATGATTGGGTATGCTTAATGCTGATGACAAAAGAAAATTAGTAGCCATGATTCAGGCCTATATAAACACCTGTACAAGAGATGAGCATTTGGGGATCGATTAACTTTTTATCACAACAACGCATTGTAATACTCAAACTCAAATAAGCCAGGTTAATGCAAACAAACAGAGAAACGTAATAAACAGTAATCATTCGTGTCAAGCTAGGAGATAACTTCTCAAATACAAGCATATTCATATGCTCTTAAGTACCTCTTCACAAATGCATATATGCGCAAAAAACAGAATAACGCGTATAAATTGCATGGATTGTGTACCTCACGAGATATAGTCCATGCATTTTTCTATTTAGCCGTATTTATTTTACACAAAATGATGTGTTATAATAATTTATGGGGGCACAAGTACATTTGTTAACCAAGTAGCAAAAATATCCGTGTAACTCTCAACTCAGATGTGGTTCCCCCAGCAAAACCATAAACAATGAGGGATATCATGAATATCATTATCTGTGATGACGAAGATGTCTACCTTCAAACAATCAGTGATAAGGTGGAGAATTGGGCTCAGCGTTTTGGCAGGACATCTGCGGTCCGATTCCGACTATTTCATTCTTCGGAAGAATTACTTGAGGCATGGGAAAACGGAATGAAAGCTGATTTGATTTTCATGGATATTCAGATTCCAGGAGAGATGAATGGCCTTGCTTTGACAAAGTATATCCATGAAACAGATTACTATCTTCCCATTGCCCTTGTCACAAATTATGGCGAATTTGTCTATGATGGATATAAGGTGAATGCCCTGCGATATCTTCGTAAGCCCGTGTAGCAGGACGAAATCGATGAATGTATGAACATTGTTTGGGGACAACTGCAAGCGCAAGATTGTCCATGCATCGTGTTCGATAATACTGCCCAAATTGTTCGCCTTCCTGCACGGAGTATTATATATTTGGAGTCATTCGGACATCAGGTCTTTGTTCATATGGCCGATCAAGAAAAACATCTTGCTCTCACACAAAAGTTCAGTGTAGTGCTGAAACAGCTTCCAAAACCATTGTTTGTACAATGCCACAGAAGTTATATTGTGAACTTGATGTATGTTCGCCGCTTTGCTTCATCTACGATCAAACTGACAAACGGGTTAGAAATTACTCTGGGACGGAAATGGAAAACTGAATTCATTGATGCATTCCGACAGTATTATCTGGAAGGGTGACCAACATGCTTGTACAAATATTCGAGCTAACGGTAAACTTCTGGCAAGGCTTTTTGATGATATGGTTTATTCAACAGGTTTTGCATCAGAAAAAAGCATATCGCCTACTGACAACCATGTCAATCTTACTGATAGGCTCGTTATTATCCATTGATCAGTTACTCTTACCTGCGATCCCCGATTATGCGTTTTTTCTGATTCCTCTCGTATATGCCATCCTTACCACAGAGGATAAATGGTTCTATGCAGTCTTATGGGCAACTATTGAGACGGTTACATTCATCGGAACAATCCTTCTGGTCGGCAATTCTGTCGCATGGCTATCCGGAACAGGCTGGCAAGAGATGCTGGAAGCTGCGGAACCGCATGTTATCTATATAGTTTCCGCGAATGTCGCGCTAACATTTTCAGCCGGATTAGTTGCATGGCTTGGAAGAAAACAAGCCCTGATCTCAGCAAGAGCTTCCGTAATATTTGTTGTGCTGTTGATACTGGCATTTGTGGTAAATGAATGTCTATATCAGGTTCAGATACATGCCAATTCGTCGACTCCTCTTGTTATTGCAGCTATCGCCTCGTTCACGAGCGTTGTGTTAATGGTGGTAATGTATGAACTGATGAACAAGGAGGCTGAAAACAAGCGACAAACCGAAATTGCCCTGCAAACAGCGCTTTTAGTACAGCAGCATCAAGAAGAACTACGTAGCATGTATGCAACCATGTTATCCTCACAGCATGATCTCAGGCACAGGATCGTTGCTGTGGAGAGTTTACTTACATTGTCTAATGATTATGAGCAGAAGTAGAAGGCTCTTACAATGTTAAGAGAATCCCCATTCCTACCGGAATACATCACAGGTAATATGGCAGTTGATGCAATTCTCAAGGCAAAAAGTGCATTAATGGATCGAGCAGGAATCGAATTCAAATATTCGTTATATCCACTAAAATCAATGCCTGTTCCGGAGAATGATTTCTGTGTTATGCTCAGCAACCTTATTGACAACGCTATTGAAGGTGTCATGAGACTTCCTGTAGGAGCATCCTCCCGCGCTGTACAACTTACCATGACAAGTACACGAGATATGTTTTCCATCCTATGCATCAACGACTACAACCCAACGACGATCAAGCAGCGTGGAGAACGATTCATTTCATCAAAAAGAAATCCTCAAATACATGGCTTTGGTACGATAAATATGCGCGCAACTGTCGAGAAATACGGAGGATATATTCATTTTGATACAACCGCAACCAAATTCAAGGTAACTCTTATCATTCCGGATGGTGAGAACCATGCTTAACAAACTGGCACTTAGTGCTGTTCGCTACTTATTCCAAAGTGCATCGCCAGAAGAACAAGAACAGGCTCTGTACGGTTGTGAGATATTGCTTTACACCGTTTTCAGCACTTTAGGGTTACTCATTACCGGACTACTGTTTTCAAGGTTCCTGGAAACAGTGTGTATTGTCAGCATCTTTTATGTGATGCAAAGTACAGGCGGTGGCTATCACGCACATACGCATAGCGGCTGTTTATAACAATGCTGACTGGTTTACTAGTGGGTTATTACAAGATTGATTTCTGCACGACTGGCAACAAACTTTGAAAGGGGGCTGTACTATGGTAAATATCGCACCATATGTCATAGGACCCCAATCACCATCAACACTGATACGAAAAACACATGGTATACGCAGGTTTCCGTTTATCATAAGTATAACAGTTCCTGAACATATTTACAATATTTACAATTGTAAACACTTGCGCCGACTCCGGCAGCGTTGCAGAGAACGTTCTTTGATCATCAAAACAGGGGATCACTGCGTGCTCTCATTTTCCTTCCCGCGCATGAAGCCGGCCCGGTACACGCTGGGCGAAATGCCGATCATGGTCTTGAAGGCCTTGAAAAAGTTGGCGTACCCTGAATAGCCCATCCGTTCCTGCACCTCATTCACCGTCATGCCGCTGCGCAGCAGCTCCTGCGCACGGGTAATGCGCTGAATGGCGATGAAATGTCCCAGCGTCGTATGCGTGTACCGAGCAAAAAGGCGGGACAGGTAATCCTTGTTCAGGTAAAAGCGCGCCGCGATCTCCGGCACGGTGATGCCCTCCTCCAGATGCGCGTTGATATAGGCAATGATCGCGTTGACCGTCTTTTGCGCCTCCGTCTCCTCGCCGCGCGGCTCCGTTCCGGTACCGGCGGTACGGATCACGCGGTCCATTACCGACAGCACCTCATACAGCCGCGCCATCCGGGCAAAGGCGTTCTCCTCCCGGTCGTTCAGGCAGCGATCCATCACCTTTGTCAGCTCGCCCAGCGCGTTTTCCTCCACCAGCAGCACCTCCGGCTGATCCGCACGGCGCAGATGCTACGCAAACGCCCCGTCATCCCCCGGGATCGCGGACAGCCAGGACGGCTCCAGGCTGAGCACATACCGCTCATACACCTCGCCCTTGCGATGAAAAAGCTGATGCACGCAAAACGGCGGAATGATGATGAGCGTGCCCCGGCGCACACTGCGCACCGCGTCGTTCAGCAGCATATCCGGCAGATCGGTCAGGGTGAGGTATAATTCCGCCGCGTTATGCGTGTGCGCGCCCACCGGATACTCCGGCGCGTTCTTGCGGTAAAACAGGTCATACGGCCCGTTGGCCGGAAAATAAAGCACTTTTTCTGTTGCCATGAGGCACCTCACTGATTGGTCGTTTTTTTACATATTTCAAGTATTATATGTATATATTAAACCTTTTTCCGCTGATTTACAATAGCCGTGACTACAAGCTGTAAAGAGGTTTTTTATGATCAGGGTCGGAATCATCGGATGCGGCAATATCGCGCAGGTACACGCCTGGTCCCTCAGCCGGACTGACGGGGTGCAGATCGCGGCATGCGCGGATATTAAAACAGAGCGCGCGGAAAAAATGAGCCGGGAATTCACAGACGGCCGGGCGGCGGTCTATGCCGGCCTCACCGATATGCTCTCGGCAGGCGGTATCGATGCCGTGCATATCTGTCTGCCGCATTATCTGCATGTTCCCGCGGCCATGGAAGCCCTGAAGGCCGGGTGCACGGTCTTTATGGAAAAGCCGCCGGCAGTAACGATGGCAGAATATGAAGCCCTCAAAGCGCTGGCCGCTTCCGTGCCGCAGCCGCTGGGCTTCTGCTTCCAAAACCGCTACAACGCCACCACCGTCAAGCTGGACAGCATCCTGGCGGAAGGCCGTCTGGGCGCTGTGAAGGGCGCGCGCGGCATCGTCACATGGCGGCGCGATGAAGGCTATTACAGCGATGACTGGCACGGCACACTCAGCCGCGAATGCGGCGGCGCGCTGATGAATCAGTCCATCCACACGCTGGACCTGATGCTGCGCTACCTCGGCGCGCCGGAAAAGGTGGAAGCCCGCATGGCCTGTCATCACCTGCCCGGGCGCATCGAAGTGGAGGACATGATGGAAGCATGGCTTGAAACGGCGGACGGCAAACGCGGCTGCTTCTATGCCAACACCGGCTACGCGGAGGACGCGCCCGTCATTCTGGAGATCGCCTGTGAAAAAGGCCGCGCCACCCTGATCGATCAGATGATCCTGCTGCAGGAAAACGGCAAAGCGCCGGAGCAGATCCTTTGTGAAAGCCCCGCCGGTATCGGCAAATCCTGCTGGGGAAGCAGCCATCTGCTCTGCATCCGCGACTTTTACGCCTGCATGAAAGAAAACAGGCCCTTCATGAATAACCTCGCGGGCGTGGAAAACACCCTGCGCACCACCCTTCGCATCTACGAAAGCGCAAGAAAGTGATCAAAATCATCCATACTAAAACATGAACGAAAGGCGGAAACAAAAATGGAACAGGTAAGACTGGGTATCATCGGTATCGGCGGCATGGGTACCAATCACGTACAGAACGTTATGGCCGGCAAGGTGCCGGGGCTGGTGCTGACCGCTGTGGCGGATAACCGTCAGGTGCGCCTCGACTGGGCAAAGAAGAACCTTCCCGCGGACATCGCCGTTTTCTCCGACGGCCGTGAGCTGATCGATTCCGGCTGTGTCGACGCGGTGCTGATCGCCACCCCCCACTATTTCCACCCCGAATTTGTGATCTACGCGCTGGAGCACGGCGTGCACGCCATCAGCGAAAAGCCGGCCGGCGTATACACCAAGCAGGTGCGCGAAATGAACGAAGCCGCCGCCAAAAGCGACAAGACCTTCGCCATCATGTTTAACCAGCGCACCAACTGCGTATACCGCAAGCTGCACGAAATGATCGAAAGCGGCGAGCTGGGCCAGATGAAGCGCGTCAACTGGATCATTACCGACTGGTACCGCACCCAGAGCTATTATGACGCCGCGGGCTGGAAGGCCACCTGGGACGGCGAGGGCGGCGGCGTGCTGCTGAACCAGTGCCCCCATCAGCTGGATCTGCTGCAGTGGCTGTGCGGCCTGCCCGTGCGTGTACGCGCCTTCTGCCATGAAGCCAAGTGGCATGATATCGAGGTGGAAGATGATGTGACCGCCTACATGGAATTTGAAAACGGCGCGACCGGCGTGTTCGTCACCACCACTGCCGATGCTCCCGGCACCAATCGTCTGGAGCTGACCTTTGAAATGGGCAAGATCATCTGCGAATACGACAACCTCACCTACTGGAAGCTGGCCGAAAACGAGCGCACCTTCTGCAAGACCGAGAAGGAAGGCTTCAAGAAGCCCGATATGGAAGAGATCCGGGTGGAGACTGACGGCATGAACGAACAGCATGTCGGCGTTCTGAAGGCCTTCACCAATCACATCCTGCACGGCACGCCGCTGGTCGCAGGCGGCGAGGAAGGCATCCGCGCCCTCACCCTGTCCAACGCCATGCATCTGTCCTCCTGGCTGAATGAGACCGTGGAGCTGCCCTTCGATGAGGATCTGTTCCTGCAGAAGCTGACCGAAAAGCGCGCGCAGTCCAAGGCGAAGGCTGACAAGGGCATCACCTTCGACACCACCGGCACTTATTGATCGGGAGGAAGCATTTCATGAGCAGAAATTATAAGATCACCGGCTTTGCCGATGAGATCGCGCAGGAACTGACCACACAGGTGGAAAGCGTAAAGTCGCTGCAGATCGGTCACATCGAAATGCGCGGCGTGGACGGCAACAACCTCATCTATCACACCGATGAAAAGGTACGGGAGATCAAGCGCTTTTTGGATGACAACGGCATCCGGCTGTCCGCGCTGGGCTCCCCGCTGGGCAAGATCGGCATCAACGATCCCTTTGAGCCGCACTTTGAAGCCTTCAAGCGCGCGGTGGAGATCGCCCACATGATGGACACCCCCAACATCCGCATGTTCAGCTTCTACATTCCGGGAGACGCTGCTCCGGCGGATTATGAAGCACAGGTGTTCGATCGTATCGGTCAGTTTGCCGACTACGCCAAGGCCAATGACGCGGTGCTGCTGCACGAAAACGAGAAGGGCATCTACGGCGAAATGGCGCCCGAATGCCGCAAGCTGATGGATACCTTCTACGGCGATCATTTCAAGGCCATCTTCGACTTTGCCAATTTCGTTCAGGCGGATCAGGACACCCTTGAAGCCTACGAGCTGCTCAAGCCCTATATCGCCTACATCCATGTCAAGGATGCCATGAAGGGCAGCGGTCAGGTGGTCCCGGCCGGTTACGGCGACGGACAGCTTTACCCCATCCTGAAGGATCTGTATGAAAGCGGCTTTGACGGCTTCCTGTCTCTGGAGCCGCATCTGTTCAACTTCAGCGGGCTTGCTTCCCTTGAAAAAGCGGACAACCGCACGCATATTCAAGAAAGACAGCTGACAAGCTTCGAGGCCTTCGCGCTGGCGCATGAATCGCTGCTGAAGGTTCTGAATAAGATCGGTTGAGACGCCGCTTTCCCCGCAAATCAAAAGCCGCTCCCCTTTCGGGGAGCGGCCGGCTTTATTATTTGGGGTTCAGCTCATCCATCCGGTCAAAAGCCCGGGCCGGGTGATATTCCCCGGCGGTCTGATACTGGCGGATGCGCTTGCGGTACTTGGCGGGGGATTCCCCCACAATGCGCGTGAACATCCGCAGGAAATTGGAATAATCATTAAACCCGCACTGGTAGGCGATCATGTTCAGCGTCATATCGGAGGAGATCATCTCCTTCGCTAGCATCACGCGGCGATACAGGATGTAATCATACACACTGCGGTGGGTATATCTTGAAAACTCGTGGGAAAGATAGGACGTGGACACGCGGAAATCATGCGCCAGATCATCGATGCGGATGGGATGCGTGAAATTGCTGTTGATGTATGTCAGCACCTCCTGCATGATGCTGTTGGAGATCACCGAATCCGTCAGCGCCTCGGAGTGGTCGATGATGCCGCAGATGATCTTGAGAAAATCCAGCACCAGCGTGCAGTTGTTGAAGCGTTCCAGCGGAACGGTCGTATCCTGATTATGCTGAATGCGCTTGATCAGCTCCACACACGCCGCCGCCTCTTCCCGCTTTAACTGAAAACGGTTTTTCCCGTGGGAAGTATAGGAACGGAAAAAGCGGTCCAGATCGATAAAACCGCAGCCGAGCTTCTTCAGCGTATCCGGGCGCAGGTTCAGGTAGGCGCGTTCATAATCCTGCATCTCACCGATGCTGGAAAGGCCGTGGATGCAAAACGGCTGAATGATAAACAGCTGATCCGGCTCCAACGCGTACAGCTCATTATCCACACCAAAGTAATGCCCGCCGCCGATGTGCAGATAGATCTCGTAAAAATCGTGGCAATGGTATTCCCAGCGGGCCAGGCTGTGGCTCACCTCGTAAAAGGCTTCCCAGTCCGGCAGATTGCCGGGCATGGTCGTCAGGTGCAGGTCCTTCTCCTGATACTCCTGTACCGGCGTCTGTTCCATGGTGTTTCTCCTCTTTTCAGGGCCTTCTCGTGTCGTTATTTTTTATTATAATGCATAATATACCTAAAATCAAGCAAAATCTGCGCAGATTCTGCACGGGTTATCTGCTATAATAGGGTCATCATAGAATAAATCCATAAACGCTAAAGAAAGAAGGGCTCTTTTCCATGATCAAGGTCGCGATTATCGGAACCGGCGGTATCTCCCATGCCCATATCAATGCCTATCTGCAGTTCCCCGAAAGAGTCAGGATCGTCGCGCTCTGCGACATCATTCCCGAAAAGGCGCAGCGTGTCCGTGAACAGTACGGGCTGGACTGCGAAGTTTATGACGATCATTTGAAGGTGCTCCCCCTTGATGTCGACCTCGTTGATGTCTGCACGCCGCCCTATGTGCACGCGCAGATCAGCATCAACGCCCTGAAAGCCCATAAGAATGTCGTATGCGAAAAGCCCATGGCCGCCTCTCTGGAGGAATGCGATGCCATGCTCAAGGCGCATGATGAAAGCGGCATGAAACTTTCCATCATCGCGCAGAACCGTTTCCGCAAGCCCATCCGTGATCTGAAAGCTCTGCTGGACAGCGGCATCGCGGGCCCTGTGTGCCACGCGCAGATCGATTCCTTCTGGTGGCGCGGACACTGCTATTACGATCTGTGGTGGCGCGGACGCTGGGAGACCGAGGGCGGCGGCTGCACCCTGAACCACGCCGTGCATCACATCGATATGCTGGGCTGGATGATGGGTCTGCCCGAGTCCGTTACCAGCATGCTCAGCAACACCGCGCATGACAATGCCGAGGTGGAGGACTTGTCCGTTTCCGTGATGAAGTACGGCCGCGCGCTGGCCACCGTCACCGCGTCCGTTGTGCATCACGCCGAAGAGCAGCAGCTGGTGTTCCAGTGCGAAAAGGCCAAGATCGCCGCGCCCTACACCTTCTACGGCTCCATTTCTCAGCCCAACGGCTTCCCGCAGAAGGATCTGAACACCGAGCTGGCCGCGCAGGCGGAAGCCTTCCTGAATACGCTGCCCCCCGTCAAGTGGGAAATGCACGCGGGCCAGCTGGAAAACGTGATCAGCGCGCTTGAAAACGATCAGCCGGTCGCCATTACGGGCGAAGACGGCCGCCGCACCATTGAGATCATCACCGCCATCTACAAGGCGGGCTCCACCGGCGAAGTGGTCAAGCTGCCCCTGCAGAAGGAAGATCCCTTCTACAATGTGGAAGGCATCCGCGCGAGCGTGCCTCACTTCTATGAGAAGACCAACAGTGTTACCGAATTTGCCGGCGAGATCAGCTTCGGTGGCTTTGGGAAAGGAAAATAATTATGAAAGTATCCGATGGCATGACCTACGCCCCCAAGGGCAAGCCCTCCCCCGTGGTCAAGAACGGTGAATTCATTTTCTCCGCCGTCCGTCTGGATCACGGCCACATCTACGGTATGTGCAACGGCCTGACTGAGGCCGGCGGCACCCTCAAGTATGTTTACGATCCCGATCCCGCCAAGGTGGCAGCCTTCGTAAAGGCCTTCCCGCAGGTGAAAGTGGCCCGCAGCGAGGAAGAAGCGCTGAATGACCCCGAGACCCACATGATCGCCGGCGCCGCCATTACCAGCGAGCGCTGCGCGCTGGGTCTTCGCGCGATGGATGCCGGCAAGGACTATTTTACCGATAAGGCTCCCTTCACCACCATGGCGCAACTGGACGCCGCCAAGGAAAAGGTGAAGCAGACCGGCAAGAAATACATGGTCTACTACGCCGAGCGCCTGCATGATGAGGGCGCCCTGCTGGCCGGTGATCTGATCGCCGACGGCCAGATCGGCAAGGTCGTGGCCATGAATGGCTTCGGCCCCCATCGTCTGGGCGCCGCGGGCCGTCCCAAGTGGTTCTTCGAGCGTGAAAAGTACGGCGGCATCCTGTGCGATATCGGCAGCCACCAGATCGAACAGTTCCTGTACTTCACCGGCGAGGAAGACGCGCATATCTCCCACAGCCGCATCGCCAACTTCTCCCACCCCGATTATCCGGAGCTGGAAGACTACGGTGACTGCATGCTGACCGGCGCGAACGGCAGCGCGGGCTTCTTCCGTGTGGACTGGTACACCCCCGACGGACTGCGCACCTGGGGCGACGGCCGTCTCACACTCATCGGCACCGAAGGCTACATTGAAGTACGCAAATATGTGAACCTGTGCAGCGATAAGGACGGCGGCGGCCATGTATACTGGGTCAACGGCTCCGGCGAGCATTACATGAACGCCGTGGGCGTCACCGGCTTCCCCTTCTTCGGCAAGCTGATCCTGGACAGCCTGAACCGCACCGAGACCGCCATGACACAGGCGCATGCCTTCAAGGCGGCTGAACTCTCCCTGATCGCTCAGGATCAGGCGGAACGAATGAAATAACCGGCTTCACGCATCTCCCCGCGCGGTCTTCCGCGTCCGGGAGATGCGTGTGCTGTAAACGGAGGATTTTAAAATGAACGCGATCCAATATCTTGAGGAAGTCCGCGACCTGCGCGCCGCGGAAGCCTCCGCTGTCGTCACCAATGATATGGGCCATCACGGCGTCCACTCTTTCCAGGGCATTTATTACGATCTGGCCTGCATCAAGGCCGCCAGCGCCGCCGGTAAACCCTACACCATCCGTCCCCACGCGCTTGACAAGGCGCTCGAACGTGTCGATACCCGTCTGGACTGCGCGGATTTCGTCGTCCCCGCCCTCATCATGCTCCTGAAGGAGTATGCCGGAACCGAATACCTCAGCAAAGAGGATCAGGCGCGCATCGAGAAGAGCCTGATCAACTTCAAGTACTGGCTGGATGAACCGGGCGAGGTACATGCCTGCTTCTTCACCGAGAATCATCAGATCCTGTATCACGGCGAAGAGCATGTCATCGGCGCCATGTTCCCCGATACCGTGTTCCCCAACAACGGCATGACCGGCAAGGAACACAGCAAGCACGGCGAGACCTTCCTGCGCCGCTGGCTCACGTGGCGCAGCCGCTTCGGCTTTGCCGAATGGCTCACTCAGGGCTATTATCTGGAGGACATTCTGGGCCTGATCCCGCTGATGCTGTACGCGGAAGATGAGGATGTACGCAAGAAGAGCCGCATACTGATCGACCTGCTGGTGTTCGATATGGCCATCCACGGTTTCTACGGCCATCTGCCCACCACGCACGGCCGTGTGTACACCGCCTTCATCATCGAACCCGATAACGAGGACTGCAGCCACATGATGCGTCTGCTGTTCGGCGAGGGCAGCACCACCGGCATCAGCAGCGCCACCATTCTGCTGGCCTGCAGCGGCTATCAGTGCCCGGAAGCGATTCTGGAGGCCTACAGGGACAAGCGCAGCTTCAATATCCGCGAGCGCATGAGCGTGGATGCCGCGGACGCTATCCGCTACGGCATCGACGGCAAGGATTTTGACAACATCATGTTCTTCTGGGGCATGCAGACCTATTCCGACCGCGTGTGCATCGATAACTCCCTCAAGGTCTTCCCCACCTGGAACTGGATGACCAACCGCGTAAAGGCCTACAAGGAGCGCTATGTGCTGTGCGATGAGGCAGGCGCGCCCTGCCCCGACGCGCCGGACTTTACGGCCATGACGCAGGCGGATATCTTCACCCGCAAGACCAAGGATTACATCCTGAGCAGCGTGCAGGATTTCCGCAAGGGCAAGATGGGCTATCAGCAGCATCCGTGGACCGCTTCTCTGGGCGGACGCGCGGTGATCTTTACCACCAACCCCGCCTCCACCGAATACGGCAACCGTCCCAACCGCTGGGCGGGCAACCTGACCCTGCCCCGCTGTGTGCAGAACAACAATGTCATGTTCTGCATCTACCGCGTACTGCCCGATTTTGTGGACTTCCTGAACTCCCACCTTTACTTCCCCACGCACGAAATGGATGAGGTCGTGGAAGAAAAGGGCTTCATCTTCGGCCGCAAGGGCGACGGCTACATCGCCGTCACCGCCATCGAGCCCGGCTACTGGGAGACGAAGGACGAAGCCATGTTCCGCTTTGTCTATCCCGACAACAGCGCCGAAATGTACGAACGCGCCGGCAAGTATGAATATGTGGTGCAGGGCCACGCCAATGTATGGGCTGTGGAAATGGGCAGCAAGGATGAGAACGGCAGCTTCGAAGCCTTCCGTGCCGCCTTCACCGAAAACGCCCTGTCCGGCGATACCCATGCCTTCTCCTATGTCTCCCCCTCTCAGGGCCGTATGACCTGCGGCTGGGGCAAGGAACTGGTGATCGAAAACGAGCCCGTCCGGATTCACGACTACAAGCGTTATGACTGCCCCTTCTGCGATGCCGAGTTCGATACCGACTGCATCCGCATTCAGGCCGGCGGAAAGACGCTCACCCTGAACATGACGACCGGCGACCGTGAGGAAGGAGAATCCTGATGGAACGCTATTTCCCGGAGGAACAGGCCATCTCCGTGTCTGCCGGCAATAATACCGCCGAAGTGATCCGGACGATCGGCGAAAAATTCATGCACCTCAATCCCCCCACACCCTACACCTGGCGCACATTTGACGAGACCGGCATTCAGGCGGATCGCAGGGGGCGCTACCTGTTTAACTTTGACGACCGTTTCCCTGGGGCTCAGCTCGGGGAACGGGCGGTCGCCTGCGGCGATCTTTACTGCCCCGCGCCGAAGGGTTCCCGTTTCCGCGTACAGTGCACCTGCCCCGCGCAGGTGTGGCTGAACGGCGAAAAGGTGTTCACCTCAGCCGGCGATAAGGAACGCTCCGGTGAACCGGATATCTTCTCAGTTTCCCTCAATCAGGGGCTCAACCGCTTTGTGATCAGCGCTGAAAAGACCGCCATCGGTTTTTCCTGCTCCCTGCAGAACGCCATGCCCCAGTGGGAGCCCTGCAATTACATCATGCCCTTCGCGGAGCGTCACGGCGAGGCCGGTTTCCTCTATCGCCTCTGCCCCGCGGGCAGCGAATTCCCCCCGGCCGATGCCCTGAAGGGCAGCCGTGAGGTAAACGACTGGCTGCCTGTGAAGCCTGTAAAGGAATTGGATGAAGAGGGCATTTTCGCCGCGCTGGTAAGCTATGAAAGCACCGCCGACCAGATCATTCCCGCCTTCGTCTCCGTCTTTGTGGACGATCATCCGGCTGCGGGCGCTCTGCCTGCCGGAACCCACACCCTGCGCCTTTACACCACCCTGAAGAAGCTGCGCTCCCTGCGTATCCGCGGGCTGCAGCCCTGCCTGCCCGTGCACGGACGATGCAGCAAATTCCTGGTCATGGGTCCCTTTGATTCCATTCAGGATGCCGTTGCCGCTCATGTGCTCCCCGGACGTGTTGCGAAGTATCAGGGAAGAGAGCTTGTGTGGCGTCCAGATCTTCAGCATATGGCGCTTCGCCCCTATGTAGAGACCTTCCTTTTCGGAAAGTGGACTTATCCCCTCGGTGTCACGCTGTACGGCATGCTGGAAAGCGCGAATGTGACCGGCGAAGAAGCCTTCGCGAAGTATGTGAAGGATCATGTGCTGCAAGTGAGCGGCATTCAGGAATACGCCGGTTATGACACCGCGAAATACGGTTTTGCCGGCGTCAATCAGCAGCTTTGCTGGCTGGACGCGCTGGATGACTGCGGTTCCTTCGGTTCTCTCACGCTGCAGTTCGATCCAGAGGGCAAGACCGCCGATATCACCCGTCTGGCCGATCAGATCGCGCATTATATGACGAAGGAACAGCCCCGTACCGCGGAAGGCGCCTTCTGCCGCCGGGATGACACCATCTGGGCGGACGATATGTACATGAGCGTGCCCTTCCTCACCCGCTATTCAAAGCGCAGCGGCGATCTCAGTTATATGGATTTTGCCGCGGAGCAGCTGCTTCACTTCCGCGAACTGCTCTTCATGCCCGATAAGAAGCTGATGGCGCACATGCGCTGCATGATCCACGGCAAGAACAACGGCATCCCGTGGAGCCGCGGAAACGGCTGGGTCATCTTCTCCCTCAGCGAACTGCTGTTAAAGCTGCCGGAGGATCACGAAAAGCGTCCTGCCCTGATCAGCTTCCTGCGCGAGCTCACCGAGGGCTATCTCTCCGTGCAGGATCCCTCCGGTCTGTGGCATCAGATTCTGGATGACCCGGAAAGCTATCTGGAAAGCAGCGCCACCGCCATGATGATCTGCGCCTTCTGCCGCGGGATCCGGAACGGCTGGTATGACACCGCCATGAACAGCACCCTGCTGACCGCTGCCGAAAACGCTTGGAATGGGCTGTGCAATGTCGCGATCGATGCCGAAGGCAATCTGTACGGCGTCTGCCGCGGCAGCAGCTTCTCCTTCTCGCGCAATTACTACCGCGCGCTCAGCTGGAACTACAATGACACACACGGCATCGGCATCGTCATGCTGGCCGGCTGTGAGCTGATGAAGACCCGCGCCTGAGACAGTCCGCGTTCCGTAATATCAGCCGCGTTGTATTTTATCGATCAATAACCCGTTCAAGAACATAAAAACGGCATCGCCGGATACTCCGGTGATGCCGTTTTCTGTTACGGTCTGCCTGTTATACAGGCTTATTTATTTTCTTTCCTTTTTCAGCAGCGGACGGGCGATCTTCACATTGAAGAATTCAATCAGCGGCCCCATGAAGAACGCCGTGATGATCGTGCCCACGCCGACGATGGTCGGTACCTGCGCCCATATACCGCCGCCGATCAGGAAGACCGCCGTGCCCAGGATCACACACACCAGGTCGGTCGCGATGCGGATATACTGGAATTTGCCCAGCTTCCACTTACGGCTCATGGTGATCGCGATCGCGTCATAGGTGGACACGCCCAGATCCGCCGTCATATACAGCGCGGAACCGAAGCAGATGATCACAACACCGACGATCAGACACAGCACCTGCACAAGTGTCGACGGCGCGACGATCACCGTCTGCAGGAAAGCGTAGGTCCATTCCGTGATATAGCCCAGCAAAAACAGATTGATAAACGTGGCAATACCGATATTGTGCCGGTCAACGATCAGGCTGAAGGTGAGCAGCAGCACATTCACAATGACATACAGCGTGCCGAAATCAATGGGGATCAGCTGATCCAGACCGGCCATCAGAGACTGGAAAGGATCCACACCCAGCGCGGCGATCTTGAAAATACCGACCGCGACCGCGCAGACGATCACACCGCACAGAGACATCAGGATACGACGGGGATTGATCTTCATTTTCTACCTCCGGATCTGCAATAAACGCTCCGATTATAGCATATCAGGCCGCCCCTTCACAACGAGATGAATTGTATATTCTCTATCAATAAAACGGATATATCGCTCAAACAGATGACATTCATCACGCAAAAGGAGCCTCTGCCTTCCGGCAGGGGCTCCTCTGTTTTGTTGAAACTTAATGATGCTTCTTGATCATGCGGTCACGTTCTTCGATGAGGTTGTCATAGAAGAAGGCGCGGGCGAGCTGATGCTTCGGATAGACCCACAGGATCAGGATGCCGCCGGTGAGCAGACCCAGCAGATACCAGCCGGTATAGCTGATATCCAGGCAGAACATCTGCCACTTGTTGCGCTTGATCAGTTCGCCGCTGCCGTCAGCGGATTCGTTGGCGGTGAAGTGCGCGTTATCGGACTGGATGTAGGGCATCGTGGTCAGCTTGTAGGAAAGCAGGATGCCGTAGATTTCAAACGCCGCGGCGATCACATACACGATGGGGCTGACGGTCTTGCCGCACAGATCCATGATTCCCTTCACGGCGAAGTAGATCACGATACCGATGTTGGGGAACAGGAGCAGCTTCATACCGAAGCCATTGAAGATACCAAACTTGTAATTCTTCAGCACGGCGAAGTAATCACCCAGGCTGAGCTTTCCGGTGCGCTTGGCCTTCAGCATGGCGTTGGCATTGGCAGCCACATTGAAGCCGAAGAGGATAAAGGCGATCACGATCAGCACAGCGCCCAGAATGAAGTAGAGCGGATTGCCGCCGGTGAAGGAATCAGCGATGAAATTGACCGCGAAGTAGCCGGATACGATGATCGCGGCTGCCACCGCGAGATGGACCAGCAGCATCACGATGCCGGTGGCGGTGTTGCCCTTCTTCATGGTATCCGCCGCCATCCTGCGGTACTTACGGGCGAAGAACTTCTCCGTGTCTTCGTACAGGTACTTTTCACGTTCGCGCTTGCTTTCGACCTGCACATTGATAAACGCGGCGATATTCATCAGGGAGATGAACACCACCAGCGCGTAGAGCGCGAGGGTGTAAAGACGCAGGGTGGAGAACTGGAATTCGGGGCAGGCGATGAACACAGCCAGACCAAACACCGCAGTCAGCAGCGACAGCACGGCGATCCAGCCTTCATCGCGCTTGATCATGCACAGCACCATATAAACGGCTGTGCCCAGAATGATCATGGCAGGCACGAACCACAGGGAAAGCACATCGGAGGTGTAAGTCGCGGCTTCATCACCGCCGGTCAGCCTCTGTTCGGAACGGATGGTGCTGGTCATCTTCTGATCCAGCAGCGTCGTGGGAATGCTGACCGTCGCGATCGCGTCCACGATCTTCTTCACCTGTTTGGTGTCCTCAACGACCTCACCGACCGTCTTCTTGGAGGACATCGCCAGCGCCTTCTTGATCTTGGCCGCGGCATTCGCGACCGTGTCATCATCAGCAGGCAGCTGATCGGCGCGCATCGTAATCAGATCGACAATAGAGCGGGTGGGCGTCTTGCTGCTCTTCTTGTCTTCCACGGTCCAGAAGGGCATGAACAGGAACACAACCACCATCACCATCGCGATCAGGCTGACAAAGTTGAGACCGGCGATGTTCCTGACAGGATGCACGAGCAGGTAACGGATGAGGGAAACGATGGCGAGCACCAGCAGGATGCCCGCGGCGGGGACCGCCACATACAGCACCAGCGGATTATTCGCGAAAACACGGTTGGAGAGCAGGGTGTACAGCGCGACCAGAGAGGAAGCGATGTTCAGATACATCGTCCAGACCTTCTTGCGGCAGACCAGTTCGATCAGCATGAAGGCGAACAGGATCAGCGCCATCAGCGCGGGGCTGGCCAGCGCGGCTTCACCGTTACCGGGCATACGCGTGACCCACTTGGCCAGATAGGGGTTGGTCACATCGGTATCACCCAGTTTGGCAACGGAGACCGTCACACCGGTGGAAACGACCGCGGCCGTGAACACGGTGCAGAGAATGATGAGAATAAGAACAGCGGAGAGAACGGCGTAAATGGTGTGATCCTTTTCCGCGGCAGAAAGCTTCCTGGGGGCTTCGCCCGACTTTTCAGCGATCTGCTTTTTGCACAGAACAGAGATCACCAGATTGACAGCCGCGATTATGAGAAGCAGCAGAGCACCGCAAAGCGCGATGGACCGCGTGATAAATTCACAGTTATAAGCGGGATTGATGATCAGGGAGATCGTCGCGATCAGGCCGCTGACCAGATAGCAATAACGGATCCAACTCTTTTTATAGAAGAAGATGCCGAGAACCGCTGTCACCAGCAGTACAAAGAAGAGGACCGCGGGAGACAGGACATACCAGCCGAAAGCGACCGGCCCTTCCGCGACATAGGGATTATTGGCAACCGTCTCACCAAGGGAGCCGGGAGCGAAGGTAATGTCCGTCGGCTGGAAGGTGATGCCGAAGGCAGTCAGGAAGACAAGAACGGTCAGAACGATCAGTACAATACTGAGCTTGTCCATTTCCTTCGCGGAAGCCTGACGCTTGAGCAGAAGGAAGGACATGAAGGTGCCGAGCACCAGCAGGATCGCCGCGATCACGAAGAAGAGCGTGTAGAGCACGCCGCCGATCGCGTACTGCTTATCAGAAACGAAAACACCGATCGTGAGCGCGCCCATCAGCAGATAAGCAAAGCCGGGCAGCTCTTTCCTGAGGAGGATCAGCGCGAAGATGACAACCAGAATACCGACGATGAACAGCACCATCACCGGCACAACATAGTTGCTCACATTGGGAGCCGCTTCGCCCAGACGCGCGTTATTTTCCGCGATCAGGGGCGCGACCGCCGTTTTGTCGAGCGGATTCATCACGTATCCCATGATGGATACACTCTGTGCTTCGCCCGCATCTCCGACAGCGGGGAAATACGGAACAAACAGCATGACCAATAATGCCAGCGTCAGCAGAATACCGGCAATATTCAGAATGATCCCGGATTTTTTCTTCATGGTGATCCATGCTCCTCTCGACCCGATGATTTGGGAAACGAAATGATCGGGGTTGAATTGAGTTTACAGATAAGGGGGCTCCTTAGGAGAAAAGGGGCTGCTGCTGTGAAGCAGCAGCCCCTCGCTTAGTTAACCGTTATTGATCGATCGGTTTAAGGATTGATCAGTTGGCACCGGGGAAAGTTCCGCGGTAGTTGCCGGCGTCGTACGCAGCACCCTGTTCCGCGATGACCTTGTCAGCACCGGCAGCGATGATACCGGCAATGCTGGAATCCCAAACGGAATCAAAGTCGGCGGGAGCGCAGGTCACAACGTTGGTCAGGAACTTAGCCTGTTCGTTGGTGATCGCAGAGCTGTAGTCGGTAGCAGCCTGGATAGCAACGGTGAAGCTGGTCTGGGTCCAAGCATCGACGTAGCAGTCAACATAGGACTGTTCGTATTCAGCGCGCCACTGTTCGGGCTGAGCCAGAGCCATGCCCTTCGCGTTCATTTCGTCAGAGCCATAGTACAGGCCGTTGGAGATGAACACGATGTCGCCGGCGTGCATCTTGTACTCATCGGGTACGTTGTCAGCAGACTGGATGTCGGTGGGGATACCGTCTTCGGTCACGGACAGGTAGTTGATGCCTTCGATACCGTTCTGCATGACGAACATGTTCTCGGGGATGGCCATCCAATCCATGTACTTGATCGCGGCGATCGCGACTTCTTCAGAAGCGGTCTTGGGGATGATGATGCTCATACCGTTGGCGGCATAAACGTCATGTAGGTACTTGCCGTTGGATTCGTTCTTGAAGCAGTTGACAGAAGTCCAGGAAGCGCCGGGCACGTTGGCTTCGAGTTCAGACTCGTAGTTCTTATCGGTGCGGTAGGGCTGGTCGGGCTGCATGGTGAAGTAGCCATAGTAGCCGTTAACCATGTAGGAATCCTGCTCGGAAGCATTGTCCAGGTAGAAGTTCTCGTAAACGAGGCCTTCGTTGTACAGTTCGTTCAGCCAGCGATAACCTTCCTTAACACCGGGCAGCATCTCGTGGTAGCCGGCGTTGGCGAACCAGTCGCGCTCGGAAACCTGAGTGAAGTCGATGAAGGCATCGGTGATGCGGTTCACGTTGTACAGGGGGTTGGATTCAAACAGATCCAGGTGCATAGGCACGGTCTGAGTGCCGCCCAGATTGGCTTCCTTCGCGGCGCGCAGGTAAGCGGTGAAGCTGGCGATATCGGTGGGCTTTTCCAGGTTCAGAGCAGCCAGCCAGTCAGCGCGGACGAAGTTACCAACGTTACCAACGTTCAGACGACGGGCGGGGATGAACCACTGTTCCTTCACGCCGTCACCGTCATGATCCAGCTGGCCGAAGGGCATGAGGGAATCAGCGCCCAGGAAAGCGACCAGGTTCTGGCCGTATTCAGCCAGCATGCCATCCAGCTGCCAGATGCCGCCTTCGTCGATCATCTTGTTGACGAGATCGCCGTTGTAGGTCATGCACAGGTCGGGAGCGGTACCGGCGGACAGAGCTTCGGTCAGCAGGGTGCCTTCATCCCAACGGGAGTAGGAAACGAACACGAGCTTGATGTGGTTGGGATCGCCGAATTCTTCCTGAGCATACTGGAGCTGCATGCAGTCTTCGACGTTGAAACCGGCGATGGAGCGGTCATACGCTTCCACGCGCAGGGTGATCCAGTCGTCTTCTTCGGCGACTGCGATAGCGGTCATGGTGCAGAGCATAACGATCGCCATCATGATAGACAACAGTTTCTTCATAGGGGTTCCTCCTTTTAAATTACCGCATTTCATGCGGTTGGATTCAAGTTGATGAAGCTTAACCCTTGACAGCGCCGATGGTAACACCGGAAACGAAGTAGCGCTGCACGAAGGGATAAACAACCAGGATGGGGACAGTGGCGAAGATGATGGTGGCATACTTCACGGATTCGGATACCGCGTTGGCCGCCTGATACGATCCGCCTTCGGCGTTCGCCGTATCGACTGCCTTGGTCGCGCCCTGAATGGCGTTGTACAGCTTCAGCTGCAGCGGCTGCAGGGAACGATCCTGAATGTAGTACAGGGCATCCTGGAAGCTGTTCCACTTACCGACCGCGTAGAACAAGGTCAGCGTGGCGATGGACGCCAGGGACAGGGGCAGGTAAACACGGATGAGGATCTGGAAGTCGTTCGCGCCGTCGATCGTCGCGGCTTCTTCAAGCTCCACGGGGAGAGACTGGAAGAAGCTCTTCATGATGATCATGTTGTAAGTGGAAAGCATACCGGGCAGGATCAGCGCCCACATGGTGTTCATCAGGCCCAGTTCATTGATGTTCTGGTAGATGGGGATGATACCGCCGGAGAAGTACATGGTGAACAGGGCAAGGAAATTGAAGAACTTGCCGCCCTTCAGGCGCTTCTTGGTCAGCGGGTACGCCATCAGGATCGTCAGGATCATGGCGAACAGGGTGTAGATGACGGTGACCTCAACGGTATATCCGAGGCTGGCGACCATTTCATCGTTATTCAGCAGGTACTTGTAGGTATCCAGCGTGAATTCCACCGGCCACAGGGTGACCTGTCCGCGGGTAATGGCGGACTTGGAGGAAAGAGAAAGGGCCACGATGTTGATAAAGGGAAGAATACAGGTAAGGGACAGAAGAAGGATCACAGCGACGAGGATGATCTGTCCGGGCGTCCAGATGGACTTTTTCTTCTTGGGCCTGATCACAGGCGCCTTGGCTTTTGTAGTCTGCATGCTCATTCCTCCTTCCTCACCAGATGCCTTCTTCGCCGATGCGCTTGGTAACAAAGTTGGCCGTCATGATCAGGATCAGACCGACCACAGACTGGAAGAGACCGATGGCAGTGGCGCGGGAGAAGTTGCCGGCACCGTTCTTGGGGAAGGACACGTCACGGACGTAGGTGGAAAGCACCTGGCCGTAATCCAACACCTTGGGGTTGCGCAGCACGTAAGGCTTATCGAAGGAGATGTTCATCATCTGGCCGATGTTGAGGATCAGCAGCACCACGATGGTACTGCGGATACCGGGCAGCGTGACGTGCCAAATCTGCTTGAGCTTGTTGGCGCCGTCGATCTTGGCCGCCTCGAACAGTTCCATATTGATGCCGGTGATGGCGGAGAGATAAAGGATGGTGCCCCAGCCCATGGACTGCCACACACCGATGACTGTGTACAGGATCTGCCAGTGCACACCGTCCGTCAGGAACGGGATGTTACTGTCGATCCAGCCCCAGTTGAGGAGCAGCGAGTTGACAAGACCGGTGGTCGGGGAGAAGATCTGCAGCACCATACCGCCGATGATGATCCAGGAAATGAAGTGAGGCAGATAAAGCAGCGTCTGGGAAACGCGCTTGATGCCCGCGGAGCGGACTTCATTGAGCATGATGGCCAGCATGATCGGGATCGGGAAGCCGGCGATCAGGCCCATGATGT
>CALCTW010000086.1 GCA_937907055.1 uncultured Clostridia bacterium
CTTGGCGGAGTTGGGGTACTTGAGGACTTTTTCAATGTCCTTTATGGTGATGAGACCGCGAAGCTCGTTTTTGTCGTTCCCAATAGGGAGCTTCTCAATGCGGTGCGCGGCGAGGATTTCCTTGGCCTCGTCGAGCGTGGTGCCTTCGGGCGCGGTCACGAGGTTTTTGCTGGTCATGACCTCGGCAATGCGGCGCGAATAATCGGTTTCAAATCTCAGGTCGCGGTTGGTGAGAATGCCGACCAGCTTTCCGTCCTTGGTGATGGGAACGCCGGAAATGCGGTATCTCTCCATGAGCGCCAAAGCGTCTGAGATGAGATTCTCGGGGGAAAGGAAGAACGGATCGATGATTACGCCGTGCTCGCTTCTCTTCACCTTGTCCACGCTCGTCGCCTGTTCGTCGATGGACATATTTTTGTGAATTACGCCGAGACCTCCCTCACGGGCAATCGCAATCGCCAGACGCGAATCGGTGACGGTGTCCATTGCGGCGGACATGATCGGGATGTTCAGGCGAATCTTGTCCGTCAGATTTACGGACAGATCTACCTCGCGAGGAAGCACATCGCTCTTATGGGGAACCAGCAGCACGTCGTCAAAAGTCAAGCCTTCACGGATGATCGCCATTTCTGCATTTCCTCCTGTATTTTTCCGGCCATTATACGCTGATCGAAGGAGTGCGTCAACCCCCGATGTGTAAAGAAACGGGAGATTCTCGCAAAAAGCGGCAATCTCCCGAAAGTTTATCTAATTCTTAATTGATCCGCGTAATCGAGCTTCTCCCAAGTGAGATCAAGATCGTCGCGGCCGAAATGACCATAGGCTGCGGTCTTGCGGTAAATGGGACGTCTCAGGTCAAGGGTCTTGATGATCGCAGCGGGACGCAGGTCGAACACCTTCGCGACGATCTCAGCCAGCTGATCATCGGGCATCACGCCGGTGCCCTGGGTATCCACCAGCAGGCTCACAGGCCTGGCCACGCCGATGGCATAGGCCAGCTGGATCTGGCACTGATGGGCCAGGCCGGCAGCGACGATGTTCTTGGCCACGTGACGGGCGGCATAGGCTGCGCTGCGGTCCACCTTGGTCGGGTCCTTGCCGGAGAAGGCGCCGCCGCCGTGGGGGGCATAGCCGCCGTAGGTATCCACGATGATCTTGCGGCCGGTGAGACCGCTGTCACCGGCAGGGCCGCCGATGACGAAACGCCCCGAGGGATTGATGAAGTACTTGGTCTCGTCATCCAGCAGCTCCGCCGGGATGACGGCCTTGATGACATGCTCCATCATGGCTTCGCGGATGGCTTCCTGAGAGATCTGCTCGTCATGCTGGGTGGAGATGACGATGGTATCCACCATGACGGGCTTGTTGTCCTCATAAACGACGGTCACCTGAGACTTGCCGTCCGGACGCATCCACGCGCAGGTGCCGTTCTTGCGCACCTCGGACATGCGGCGGGTGAGACGGTGCGCCAGCGCGATGGGCATGGGCATCATTTCGGGGGTCTGATCGCAGGCATAGCCGAACATCATGCCCTGATCGCCCGCGCCGGTCTCCTTGTCATCGGTGCCGCGGTTTTCAAGGGCGTCATCCACGCCGCCGGCGATATCGGGGCTCTGCTCATGCACATCGGTGAGCACGGCGCAGGTAGCGCCGTCAAAGCCTTTCTTGGCGCGGTCGTAGCCGATATCCAGCACCACCTGACGGGCGATGGAGGAGATATCCACATAGCCGGTGGTGGTCATTTCGCCCATGACCATGATGAGGCCGGTGGTGGTGCAGCATTCGCACGCCACGCGGGACATGGGATCCTGCGCGAGCACGGCATCCAGTACGGCGTCAGAGATCTGATCGCACATTTTATCGGGATGGCCTTCGGTAACGGATTCGGAAGTGAAGAGTTTACGCATGGTTTTCTCCTTTTATAATGGGCATGGAAAGCAGGGAACGCTTTCCGGGGGAAGGGGGAATCTGAACTCCATACCATATCTGCCGCAAAGTAAAAACCGCGTGCCTTTACAGACAAGCGGTGATCATTGATGCATTGCGCCTTATCTGCCGGTGTTGCCACCGCCGGAATTAGCACCTTGCGCTTGCGCGCCGGTTGCCGGGCTTCACAGGGCCGTTCCCTCTGCCACTCTTGATAAGGTATTCAGTTCGATGCACTATTATAATGACGGAAGGGAAGCGTGTCAAGGCGTTTGGGAATGTTTTTTGAGATACGGAAATGCACGGCGCGGCGTACCGCCGCGTGGTTGACGATTATCATATGATCATGGTAAAATCATGAAAAACGGAGACCAAAGGGGTGACGAAAATGGCATTGATCAGATGCCCGGAATGCGGAAGACAGATCAGTGATGACGCCGCGATGTGTATGGGCTGCGGAAAGCCGATGGAGAAGATTCGCGAGCAACTGGCAGCAGAAAAGGCGGAAGCGGAGAAGCTGAAGGCGGAAAAGGAAGCGGCGCGCCTGCAGGCGGAGAAAGAAAAGGCAGAAAAAGCGGCGAATAAGCCCGCGAACGGGAAAAAGCCGATCGGGCTGTTCATCGCATTGGCGGCGGTCATCGCGGTGATCGCCGTGGTGATGGTGATCGTATCGGGAACGGGCAAGGTGAAGGTCAATTTCACGAAAGCGGATGTAGTGGTCGGAAACATCATCACTTTCGGCACGTATGAACAGGATAATGATACCGTCAACGGCAAGGAACCGGTCGAATGGCTGGTGTTGGACGTGGATAAGAGCAAGAATCGCGCTTTGGTGATCAGCCGGTACGGACTGGACGCGCACCGATTTGATGTA
Source organism: uncultured Clostridia bacterium (assembly GCA_937907055.1). Classification (GTDB taxonomy): domain Bacteria; phylum Bacillota; class Clostridia; order Christensenellales; family Aristaeellaceae; genus ZC3RG03. The sequence continues at coordinate 2,801 of CALCTW010000086.1, forward strand.
AGTACATATCAGGGCTGGGATAAGAGCGAGATCCGCAGCTGGCTGAACAGCACATTCCTGAACAACGCGTTTACCGCAGAGGAGCAGAAGGCAATCGCGACAACAACGGTAAAGACCGGTAATAATGATGAATGGGTGGCATTCGCGAAAAAGATGAGCTTGTTTTATAACAGCGTAAGCGGCGGATCAGATACACAGGACAAGGTGTTCCTGCTAAGTCTTGAGGAAGCTATGGAATATGGTGGATACAGCACGCTGGAGAACTTCTATATCAATAAAGCTGATAAGATGAAGGCTACTCCGACAAAGTACGCGGTAGCTCAGGAGGCGTATCAGTACAATGACAGCGATAGCAGCTACAAGCTGAACGGCACAGGGTGCTGCTGGTGGTGGCTGCGTTCGCCTGGCTACCACTGTTACCTCGCGTCCTATGTCGGCCCCGGCGGCAGCCTCTACGGCAACGACGTGCGCAGCACACATGGTTCTGTTCGGCCAGCATTCTGGCTTAATCTGGATTCTATCATCCCTTAATCAAAGAGAGCGAAGCGAACGGAAACTAATATAAAGTAGTCGGCCTTTGCAGTGAAAACTCAGCGATGCATATGAACTGTGGTAAGCCGATGAAAGGATTCACAAATGGTTGACAGAGCAACAGTCGGGAGCAGAGAAACAGAAAAGAGGTGAATATGCCTGTGAAAAGGAAAGAACCGATCGGACTGTTCATCGCGCTGGCGGCGGTCATCGCGGTGATCGCCGTGGTGATTGTGCTTGTTGTACCCGGAGGGGGCGAGGAGAATGTTGGCAGTATTATCACCTTCGGCGCGTATGAGCAGGACAATGATCTGACAAATGGCAAGGAACCGATCGAGTGGATCGTGCTGGATATGGATAAAAAATCGAACCGTGCGCTGGTGATCAGCCGGTATGGACTGGACGCGCGCGCGTATCAGTCGGGTGATTGGGATACGCAGTATCCCACTTGGGAAAAGAGTGAGATCCGCGAATGGCTGAACAACGATTTTCTGAGCGCGGCGTTTACGGCGGAAGAGCAGAAGGGAATCGTGATCCAAAGGATCAGTACGCCTGTCTTTTATGGAAATATCGGCGGTGTGGACACGTAGGACAAGATATGGCTTTTGAGCCGAGATGAGGCAACGACATATTTCAAAAATGATGAAGCGAGGAAGGCGACACCTACGAGATATGCTGTAGCACGGGGTGCTTATCAGGATAGCAGCAACAAGTTGAACAACACAGAGTGCTGCTGGTGGTTGTTGCGCTCGCCCGGTGACTACAGTGACCTTACTTCCATCGTTCTCGGTGGCGGCAGTCTTGGTGGTCTCCATGTGAACGGCACGCTCGGAGCAGTTCGTCCGACATTCTGGCTTGATCTGGGCGCTGTTATCCCTTAATGGAGAATAGGAAAAAGTGAGGGCGCAGAGGCGCTGATCTGTCTTTGAGGGGTTTTACAAAAAAGCATCATACACCGGTAAAGCGATCGGCTTTGCCGGTGTTTTTTGATAAAAGTCCCTTCTTCGGAGGAGGATGAACCGGGCTTTGCGCGGCCGCGGAGGTTTTGCCGTGCTTTTGATTGACTTTACGGGCTGCAACGGGTAGAATGATAAGGATGCTGATCGGGGAGGACGCGCGATGATTTTCAGGGATCGAGGAAAGAAAAACGCCATTCTTTTTATTTTGCTTCTGCTGCTGCCGCTCTGCGCGGGCGCTGCTTTCGCGGAGGCGGAGCTGAACGGCTATAACGCGGATACAAAAAAGTATGAGTATGTGCAGCTGGGCACTTATCCGTATGAGAAGGACGGGACCGAAAGACCTGTTCTGTGGCGTGTGCTGAGCGTGAAAAACGGTCAGGCCACGCTGATGACGGAATATATCATCGATACCAGTCAGGTGATCTTTGAGACCAATCAGAAAGTGATCGAAAACCGTACCTTCCGCCGCATCGACCGGTATGAGGACAGCGACATGTGCGACTGGCTGACGAATACTGTGACGCCCCGGATGATGGGAGAGGATCCCATTCAGAACGCCATGCTGACACCGCGCGAGGGTCAGGGCAAGGTGTATCTGTTCAATACGACCGATATGACCACCACGGATTACGGCTTTACTGCCGGATTCTACGGGGAAAACTGGCAGCACCGCGCGCGCTGCGCGGTGGGTACGCCCTACGCGGCAAAAATGCGCAACCTGTATGTGGACGCCAGCGGCTATTCCACCTACTGGATCGGCGAGCTGCACAGCGGCACGCAGGGCTATAAGCTGTGGATCGTGGGCTATAACGGACATATCAGCGCGGGCGTTTACACCCGTGTGAATATCGGCGTCCGTCCCGTGACCACGCTGGATATGGCGCAGATCGAGATCACCGGCGGCAGCGGCACGATGGAGGACCCCTACACGCTGGGTTATACCGGCAGCGCGGCTACCGCGGCGCCGGAACCGGCAATGAACGCCGCGGCCCCCGAAGGAACGGAAGAGGCGCTGCCCGCGGATGATGAGAATGCCGCGGAACAGCAGGAAGATGATAACAGCGCTGCTTCTGATAATAATGAAGAAATCACCGAAAACGACGCGGAAACTGTGACGCCCGCCCCCATCGAAAAAGAAGAGGGCAGCATCGTGATCTCCCTGTTGGGGGATTGCTCCATCGGCGACAGCGGACAGTTTGTGGGCGCGAACCCCAGTTATCACCGCAGCGTGGATGAAAACGGCTACGCGTGGCCGTTCTCGACCGTGATCGATTATCTGGCCGCGGATGACCTGACAGTGGCCAATCTGGAGGTGGTGTTCACCACCCGCACCCGGCATGAGGATAAAATGTATTACCTGCGGGCGGATCGGGATCATGTGAACATCCTGCTGGAGGGCAGCATCGAAGCGGTGAATACCGTGAATAACCACTGCCAGGATTTTATGGAGGGCGGTTATCTGGATACGCTGGAGGTGCTGGACGAGGCCGGGATCGACCATTTCGGGACCATCCGCAATCTGTCGGATCTGACGCTCGCAAAGGATATCAACGGCATCCGCGTGGGCTTTGTGGGCTTCAGCTATCCGGCGATCGAAAACAACTTTAATGTGATCAGCAAGAAGATCAGCACCCTGAAGGAAACGGAAGGCTGCGAGATCGTGATCGTATCGCTGCACTGGGGGCGCGAGACCCATACCACACCCGAGCTCTGGCAGCAGGAATACGCCAAGCGGCTGATCGACGCCGGCGCGGATGTCATCTGGGGACATCATCCGCATGTGCTGCAGCCGGTGGAATTCTATAAAGGAAAGATCATTCTCTATTCCACGGGCAATTTCACTTTCGGCACGATCAGCGATCTGGACCCGGCGACGGGCATCTTTCAGATCACAATGAAGCGTGACAGCGACGGCAATGCCGTGCTGGACAAGCTGCAGGTGATCGCCTGTGAAACAAGGCGCTCCGGCGATTACCGCCCCAAGGTACTGGAGGGCGAAGCCGCCGCGGCTGTTTATAAGAAGCTGCAGATGAAAAAGAACACCTCCGGCTGCAAGGGCCTGCCGGCGGAATTCTTTGATACAGGTGTTGTTGACCTCGCTCAGCTCGGCGAGTAAACATAAATATCGTGAGTTCGAGACCTTCCTCACGTAAAACAAAACTAAAGGAGAACTTGAAAAATGAACAAAAAAGTCCGTCTGGTTGCCTTCGGCGGGATCACCGCCGCACTCTATGTGGTGCTGACTGTGCTGGCCGCCACCATCAACCTTGCTTCCGGTGCCATCCAGGTGCGTTTCAGTGAAGCGCTGTGCATCCTGCCCTGCTTCACCCCTGCCGCGGTGCCCGGGCTCGCGGTCGGATGCTTCGTTTCCAATCTGATCACCGGCTGTGATGTGATGGATGTGATCTTCGGCAGCCTGGCCACGCTGGCCGGTGCCGTGGGCACCTATCTGCTGCGCAGGAACCGCTGGCTGTGCTGCTGGCCGCCTGTGATCGCCAACTGCATCGCGGTGCCGCTGCTGCTGATCTATGTATACGGCGTGACGGAATACAGTTATATCATGCAGGTGCTCTTCATCTTCGCGGGCGAAACGCTCAGCTGTGTGGTGCTGGGACAGCTGCTGTACACGGCGATCACCCGCAGTCATCTGGATCATTCCCTGTTCAAGGTGAATGAGATGAACACGAAGGCTGCAAAGGACCGTAAGAACGGAAAATAAATCATTGTGATCCCGGAGCCCGGATCGGGCTGGATCACATGCTTCGGGATCTGAACGGGCCGTCAGAAATGACGGCCTGTTTTTTTGCGCGAAAACACGAACATTGGGCGTGAAACGAGACGCGGAAGAATGTTATGATGTAACAAACACCGCGCGTGTTACGAAACATAATCTTCATATATTGCTGCGTTATATGTATATTTTGTGTTTGATGAGCGACCTTTTTGGACAATTCGCAGATATAACGGTTACATAATAAAGATGCGATAATGCTGTAATGATCCGCAAACGAGCGCGAATATTATGTTATGTAACTGATGCAATTTTGCGACATTTATCTGAAAATGCATCTGTAAATGTCGGATAAGGTGCAAAAAAGTTCAAAATCTGCATCCGGATATGCAAAATAGTGATAACCGTTATGAAGAATATGCAAATGAACAAGAAACACGCGATTACAGACAGAATAAAAAATAATCGGAAAGTTGTAATTTTTCTGTTGACAAGCGCGTTGTACTGTGCTATTCTGTTACCGATGAAACATGAATACCTTTCACGGTACGCATGAAACGGGTGTTTCATCAGAAGAAACGAGAGGGATGACCATTATGAAAAAGATACTGAAGATCATGGTAGCAGTTGCTCTGCTGATCACGCTTATGTGTTCTGTAGCTGCCTTCGCGGAGCCTTCCAAGCAGGAGCAGAAGGATCTGAAGAAGATGGTGAATACCGCCAATCAGCAGATCAAGAAGCTGGTCAAGGCCGCGCAGAAGACGCCCGAAGACGATGTGGCGGAGCTGCTGACCGCGGTCGACAGCATCGTCGCGCCTGTTTTCGCCTATGCCGAACAGATCGGCGCGGAAGTTGTTTGCGAATATGACTACTACAAGATCGACGGTCAGACCGTCGCGATCGATCCGCTGAAGGTCATCAACGCCACCCGAATCGATAAATAACTAAAAACTGTAAATATTAAATGTTTATGCCGGCATTTACATGCCGGCTTTTTTTGTGTATAATAAATGCGATTGAAAAAAGATGAAACTCGGGGGAGCGCGGAATGGAAGGATTGTATATCCGCAATCACCACACTGAAGCGGAGGAAAGCAACGAAAACGGGCTGTCATTGCTCGCAAAGCACGGCAATCTGGAAGTGATGAATCAACACATCTGCCAGGGCGCTGTTGTTTGGTTGACCCCGGGCAGCGATCCGGACGCTTTTGAGTGCTTCTTTGTGCATTCCGGCCGGCTGGAGATCCATGACGGCGATCAGATCGTTCCCCTGCAGCGCGGTGATTCTTTTTTCACGGAAAACCTGAAAAGTGATGTGCAGATCCGCTGCATTCAGGAAGCGGATGTGCTTTATATCTGCAATACCCCCAATTTTGATAACGAGACCTACTGGCAGCAGCGTCTGCGCCAGCTGATCGACCGGATCGACAGCAAGGATCATTACACCAAGGGCCATTCGATGAGCGTGGCAAGGTACTCGCTGAAGCTGCGGGAGGCGCTGATCGAGCATTGCAGCCGGCTTTCCATGGAGGAATTCACCATCGCGGCGCTCTTCCATGATGTGGGCAAGTGCAATGTGCCGGATGCCATTCTGCAAAAGCCCGGCGCCCTGACCAAAGAGGAATATGAGGTGATCAAGCATCACCCGGCTGACAGTGAGCGCATTCTGGAGCCGATGTACGGCAAGATCATTGCCTCGATCGCGTCCATGCATCACGAGCGCCTGGACGGCACCGGTTATCCGAACGGCCTGAAGGGGGAGGCGATCCCCTTTGAAGCCCGCATCATCATTGTGGCGGATGCCTTTGACGCGATGACGACGAACCGCGTGTACAGCAGGGCGCGTACGCTGGAAACAGCCGCCGCGGAGCTGCGCGGGCTGAAGGAACAGTATGACCCGATCGTGACCGAAACCCTGTACCGCCTTGTGAAGGAAGGCGCGTTTGAAGAACTGAGCAAGCAGGCGCAGCCGGGATTGTGAAAGCGCGCCGGTGAAAACGGAAAAACAAGGGCCGCTCCGCGTGGGGCGGTCTTTTCGCGCGGATCTGAGCCCGAAAAAGCCGAAAAGGCGTGCCCTTTCACGGGATAGTTGTTGCCAAACAGGAACGCATCTGTTATAATTAGCGTGTACTGGTTTATGCTTTTTCAGTACATGTTGATTCTGATTTGTTAAGGAGGCGCTTATATGTCACCGAAGAAAGATAATCTGCCTGTCAACGCCGATGTTTCTCTGCAGAACGGCGGTACCATCACCTATGCGAATGAAGTTGTTGCCATTATTGCCGGCGTGGCCGCCAATGAAGTAGAAGGCGTGACCGGTATGTGCTCCGCCGGCGGCCTCGGCGAGGTCGTCAGCAAGAACCGCAATGCCACCCGCGGTGTCAAGGTGGAGATCGGTACGGAAGAAGTGAGTGTGGATCTGTACTGCGTGCTGGATTACGGCAAGCCCATTCACAAGGTGGCCGGCGAGATCCAGGAGAACGTGCGCAAGGCGGTCGAGAGCATGACCGGTCTGCACGTGGTTCGCTGCGATGTGCATGTACAGGCCATCAGCTTTGATAAGGAAAAGAAGGCTTCCCAGAATATCGAAGCCGCTCCCGCGAAGCCTGTTCTGACCGCGGCCAAGCCCGCGCCCAAGGCGGAGCCCGCGAAGAAGGAAGCCCCCGCCGTGAAGGAAGAAGCTGTTGCCGCGCCTGTGCAGGAAGCTGCTGCCGAGGAAGAAGCCCCCGTTCCCGCGGAGGATCAGGTAATGCCTGAAGGCGAAGATCAGGAGTAATTTTTCATTTCTTTACCCCCGCGCGGCTTTACCGCGCCTGCTTTTGACCGGGTTTCCCGGAAAGGAGAATATCAATGAAGATCAAACTGTTTGACAGGATCATCATGGCCCTGATCAGCGTTGTGCTGACCGCCGCTGGCATGATCATGTTCCTTGTTCCTTTTATGTATGACGAAGCCAATACCGCGCCGATGAAGTATATCCTGATGGCGGGCGGTGTGCTGGTGTTCCTCTCCGGCGCTGCCGTGTGGATGCTGGTCTGCAAGTATTATGAGCATAAGAAGGATTACATCATTCAGCAGAACGAATGCGGCCCCATGCGTATTTCCGTGAAGGCTGTGGAGGATCTGGTGCAGAAGTGCGTGGATACCCACGAAGAAGTGAAGGAAGACAAGATCCGCATCGTGAACGGCCGTGACGGCGTGCGCGTGGATCTGGCTGTTTCCCTGCCCAATAACATTTCCATTCCTCTGGCGGTGGATACCCTGCAGAAGCATGTGAAGAATTATCTCAAGGCTTCTTCCGGTATCGAAGTGACGGGCGTCCGCATTTCCGTCAACACCACCAAGGGTGAGATCGCGACCGAAGGCGCGCTGGATGTTCATTCTCAGGAAGCGGCCGAGTCTGTCGCGCCCGCGCCGAAGCAGGAACCGAATCGCAGGACTGTAAAGACGATCAAGAAGCCCGCGCATCAGCTGATCTTCGGTCGCTCCAAGCAGGAGATCGAAGAAGATACCCGCGAGGGTGTCGAGGCTGTGGAGGAGGCTGCCGCGGAAGCGGAGGAAGCTGCCGAAACCATGGCGGAAGAAGCGCAGGAAGCTGCCGCGGAGACGGCGCAGACCGCGGAAGAGACCGCGGAACAGGTGATCACCGAAACCGAAGCGGCTGCCGAAGAAGCGCAGGATGTGCCGGCCGCCGAAGAGGATGAAACCGAAGCGGAAGATAAAGTGATCGGAGAAAACTGAGATGGAAGAGAAGAATAACGGCTTCAGCACGTTCGTAAAGAACATGTTCAAGATCGGTACACCGGAATGTGCCCTTTTCTGCGGTGTCGTGGCGCTGGTCATCGCCGTGCTGCTGATCACCATCGGCTTCTGGAAGACCCTGCTGGTCGTGGCTGTTGTGGCCGCGGGCATGCTGGTGGGCGGTATTGCCAATAAGGGCGAAAAGGTCCGTTCTCTGGTGGATAAGGTGGTTCCCAAGAAGGAGACCACGACCTATACGGCCGAAGATCTGCGCAAGTATACGCAGCTGCGTGCCCAGGAGGAAGGCGCGGCTGAAAAGCCTGCCGAAGAGGAAACCCCGGAAGAGACCGCGGAGGAAACTGCTCCCGCGGCGGAAGAAGAAAACATCAACGAATAACACACAAAGTGAGGGAAACACATGGGCCGCAGACAGGCACGCGCTGCCGCGATGCAGATGGTATATGAGAATATGCTGGGCGGAGACGGCGGAGATGAAACTTTGCTGGATCTGATCGCCTTTCAGCCGGATGAAGGAGACCGCGAATATATCGATACGATCCTCACCGGCGTGAAAGAACACGAGGAAGAACTGGATGAGAAGATCACCGCTCTTCTGAAGGACTGGACGATCGACCGTATCGCGAGAGTGGATCTGGCGGTGCTGCGGGTGGCCGCGTCGGGTGGGGCCGTTGAACCGATTTTCCTGATGCAGTTCTGGGCCGGATTGTACAAAGGAAAAGCGCACTTCTTCGCCGGGGAGTATGCGTGTGCCAGCCGCTGGCTGGCGGAAGCCGGCGCCCTGATTGAGCTGATCCCCGGTCATATTCATATGCTCGATTTTCACCTCTACAGCGCCTTAGCCCTGTCTGTGCCGCTGTCGCCGGAGACGGTGACGGACGAGGCGCTGGCGACGTTTCAGCGCCATCTCGACAAAATCACCACCTGGTGCGCCGAGAACACCAAAACCTTTTCCGACAAAGCGGCGCTGTTGCAGGCCGAGCGGTTACGGCTCAAGGGCGACGCGATCGGCGCGGCTGAAAAATACGAAACCGCGCTGGCGCTGGCGCGCGACGGGCAATTTCACCCTATCCAGGCGCTGGCCTGTGAGCTGGCTGCCCGTCTCGCCACCACCACCGGCATGCGCTTCGCCGCGGAAGCCTATATCAAAGGCGCTATAAACGCCTGGGAACGCTGGGGGGCCGGTGCGAAGGTGCGCCAGCTGGAGAGCCGTTATCCGCAACTCACCACCCAGGGCAGCCAGACGGCGCTGGATACCCGCGCTTTCGAGCAGAATGCGGTGCTCAGTGATGTGCAGGGGATGGCAAACGCCATTCGCGCTCTGACGGAAGAGATCAACCTGAACCGCCTGATCAATACGCTGATGATGATGCTGGTGGAGCGGGCAGGGGCGCAGCACTGTCTGCTGATCCGCCTGATCGACGGCAATATTCCTGAGATCCAGGCGCGGGCGACCACCACCGCCGACGGCATCAAAGTCAGCATCGTCAAAGAAACGCCGCTGGCGACAGATTTGCCACTCTCGGTGCTGGCGGCG
>CALCTW010000087.1 GCA_937907055.1 uncultured Clostridia bacterium
CTATCTGTGGAAGTGCGTGCTGAAGAACGCGGACGGCAAGGCGGTCGAGACCAATGTCGTCCAGCTGAAGGAGCCTGTGGTCGCTCCCGAAGTCAATATCATCGCCCAGCCTGAGGATGTGTACACCAAGACCGGCGTGAAGATCTCCTTCACGGTCGAAGCCGAGAATGTCGATACCTATCAGTGGATGTATTCCTCCAATAACGGCGATACATGGCGCAACACCTCCTTTGAGGGCGCGCAGACCGATACCCTGTCCATGACCGCGCGCAGCACCTACTTCCCCTATCTGTGGAAGTGCGTGCTGAAGAACGCGGACGGCAAGGCGGTCGAGACCAATATCGTCCAGATCAAGGAGCCCGAGGCCGCGCCCGAGATCGTGATCACCGCGCAGCCTGAAGATGTGTATACGAAGATGAGCGTGAAGATCTCCTTCACGGTCAAGGCTGAAAATGTTGTTTCCTATCAGTGGATGTATTCTCTTAATAACGGCGACACCTGGCGCAACACCTCCTTTGAGGGCGCGCAGACCGATACCCTGTCCATGACCGCCCGCACCACCTATCTCTCCTATCTGTGGAAGTGCGTGCTGACCGACGGCGACGGCAACCAGGTGGAGACCGCGATCGTTCAGATCAAGACCGCCGAGCCTGCCAAGGGTGTTGTGATCACCGCTCAGCCGGAAGATCAGTTCAGCGATGTCGGCAAACGTATCTATTTCACGGTCGAAGCCGAGAACGTATCCACCTATCAGTGGCAGTATTCCACCGATGACGGCGCTACCTGGCGCAATACCTCCTTTGAGGGCGCGCAGACCGCCAGCCTCACGATGCTGGCCCGCAGCACCTATTATCCCTACCTGTGGAAGTGCGTGATGAAGAACGCGGACGGTGTCGCGGTCGAGACCAACGCCGTGCAGATCAAGCTTCCCGTTCCCACCACCGATGTTGTGATCAAGACCCAGCCTGCCGATAAGACGGCTGATGTCAACAAGCGCGTTTCCATTGCGGTCGAAGCCGAGAACGTGGTCACCTATGAGTGGATGGTCTCCAAGGATGACGGCGCTACATGGACGGCGACCACGCTGACCGGTCACTCCACGGATACGCTGAGCCTGCTCATCAGGGAAGAATACTATGACTGGTGCTTCAAGTGCGTGATGACCGGTATTGAAGGCGATGAAGCCGAGACCGTTGTAGTCCGCGTTCTGAAGCCTGTCCTCTCCGAACTGATCGTGATCACCGCTCAGCCCGAAGATCAGATCGCCGCTGTCGGCGCGAAGGTGCAGCTGACCGTGGTGGCTGAAAACGCGGCGGAATATCAGTGGGTCTATTCCCGCGATGAAGGCGTCACCTGGCGTAACACCACCCTGGCCGGCGCCCAGACCGCGACCCTGACCCTTACCGCGAAGGCTGATTATTACGCCTGGCCCTGGAAGTGCGTAATGACCGACGCTGAGGGCAACATGATGGATTCTGATTGCGCCTATCTGATCGATCCCACCGGTCTGGAAGGTCAGATCATCACCGAGCCCGCCCCCATCACCCTGGTTGCCAATGATGAAGATGCCGTGCTGACGGTCGTCGCGGAGAATATCGCCGCTTACCAGTGGCAGTATTCCGAGGATCTGGGCAAGACCTGGGTCGCCTGCACCGGTGCCGGCAATGACACGGACAGTGTCACCGTCGTGCCTGCCGTTCTCCGTAACGCCATGTGGTATCGCTGCGAAATGGTCGACCTGCTCGGTCAGGTACTGACCACGCAGGTCGTATACATCCAGTCTCCTGTTGTGATCCACGCCCAGCCCGATTCCGTCATTGCGGATGAAGGCGAGCAGGCGACCTTCGAGGTCGATGCTGAATACTACACGGAAGTCCTGTGGCAGTATTCCGCTGATAACGGCGAGACCTGGACCGACTGCACCGAAGAAAGCGCAACTTCCGTGACCCTCGTCATCGATGTGGTCTCCGATCTGAACGGTTACCTCTTCCGCTGCGTGCTGACCGGCGTTGTTGAAGATAATGTCGTCACCACCGATGAAGTCAGCCTGACGGTTCTGACCATCTACGCTGACGGCGTGGCCTACACCCTGACGGACGGCGATCATTATCTGGTCACCGGCTACAAGGGCGAAGGCGGCGAGGTCGTGGTTCTGTCTGAGGTCATGGGTCTGCCTGTTACCGCTGTTGCCGCGAAGGCCTTCATGGGTGATACCACCATCACTTCCGTCACCCTGCCTTCTTCCGTGACCGCGATCGGCGTGTCCGCCTTTGAGAACTGCACCGCGCTCGAATCTGTCACGCTGAGCAATCTGGTGAACACCATCGAACGCCGCGCGTTCGCGAACTGCACTTCCCTCAAATCGATGAATTGCACCGATTAAGGATCTATGCTATACTTGGGGAGCCCTTCGGGGCTCCCTTTTTTATGATTTTTTCAGGAGGAACAGGCGATGAGAGCAGTCATTCAGCGTGTCACAGAGGCTTCCGTGACGGTGGAAGGTCAGGTCGTTTCCGCGATCGAAAAGGGTTATCTGCTGCTGCTGGGTGTGGAAAAGGGCGATACGGAAAAGGACGCGGCGTATCTGGCCGGAAAGACCGCCAAGCTGCGGATCTTTGAAGATGAGAACGGCAAGATGAACCTTTCCGGCCGTGATATCGGCGGCAGTGTGCTGGCGGTCAGCCAGTTCACCCTGCTTGGCGACGCGCGCGGGCAGAATCGTCCTTCCTTCATTCAGGCGGAGCTTCCCGAAGCGGCCAACGCGCTGTATCAGCGCTTCTGCGAACTGCTCCGCGCGGAGGGGATCCCGGTCAGTCAGGGCATTTTCCGGGCGGATATGAAGGTGCGCCTGCTCAATGACGGCCCGGTCACCATCCTGCTGGATTCTAAAAAGACATTCTGAGGCGTTTTATGACGATCACGACCATTCCGGTGGGCGAGCTGGCCACCAATTGCTATCTGCTGCAGAAGGATGATGCTTCTCCTGTTGTTCTGATCGATCCGGGCGCGGATCCGGAAAGCATTCTGCGTGCCGTTCACGGGCGGCCTGTCGCTGCCATTCTGCTGACACACGGCCATTTTGATCATATCGGCGCGGTAGACGCGCTGCCGGACGCGCCGCTCTACATTCATGAACTGGACGCGGAAATGCTGATGGACGGTCGGAAGAACGGCGCGTATTCGCTGGGCTTTGAGGGGCTCTGCCGCAGAAAGGCGATCCCGGTCCGGGAGGGCGATACGCTCACTTTGGGCGGTATCGTATTCACGGTGCTGCATACCCCGGGGCATACGCGCGGCAGTGTCACCTATCAGACGGAGGATGCTCTGTTTACCGGAGATACGCTGTTCCACCGGGGCTACGGCCGCACCGATCTTTACGGCGGAAGTTTTGCCGACATCCGCGTCTCCCTGCGCAGGCTGCTGTCCCTGCCGCCCGCGCTGCGCTTCTATCCCGGGCACGGCCCTTCCGCCACCCTTGAACAGGAAAGGTAATTCATCATGCGTTATTCGATTCTGATGCCGGAGAGCAGTCTCCGTTTCGCGCCGGATGTGGCCGATGTACTGCGCATTTTTTACGGCGCGGGGGAGATGCTGATCGGGACCCCGGGCGGTGATATCACCGCGCAGGAGACGGAGAGCGTTGAAAACGGCATCCGCACCGCGCGCGTCACCGTGCAGGGCATTTCCGCGGAGGAACAGGCGCCTGTCATGGCGGATGAACTGGAGGACAAGCGCTTCCATAAGCGGCAGATCAAGCTGGCGGCCTACACCTGCGTTCAACAATTGACCGGGCGCCGTCCGCCGTGGGGCTCCCTGACCGGCATCCGTCCCACCCGTCTTTTTTACGCGGCGATGGACCGCGGGCTTACGGAGGAACAGGCGGAGCAGGAGATGCGCTCGCTTTTTGATGTCAGCGAGGAAAAGGCCGCTCTGCTTCGCAGGATCGTTTCCGTGCAGAGCGCGCTGACGCTGCCCCGCATGGATGAAGTGGATATCTATGTGGGCATTCCGTTCTGTGTCACGCGCTGCGCCTACTGCTCCTTCCTCAGCGGCGAAGTGGGAAAGGGAAAGCAGCTGCTGCCCTATACCGAAGCGCTGGAAAAGGAGATCCGCGGCGTGATCCGTCTGGTGCGCGAAAAGAGCCTGAAACCGCGCGCGTTCTATATGGGCGGCGGCACGCCCACCTCCCTGCCGGCGCCGCTGCTGCGCCGGGTGCTGCACGCGGCAAGTCCACTGATCAGCCAATGCCGGGAGGTGACGGTGGAAGCCGGACGACCGGATACCATCGATCGCGAAAAGCTGCAGATCATCCTGCAATCCGGCGCGGGGCGCATCTCGATCAATCCGCAGACCATGCATGATGAGACGCTGAAACTCATCGGCCGCGCCCATACGCGCGCCCAATGTGAACAGGCCTACGCGCTGGCGCGGGAACTGGGCTTTGGCCATATCAATATGGATCTGATCGCCGGGCTGCCCGGTGAGGACGCGGAGATGTTCGATCAGACATTGGCCTGGAGCCGCGGCCTCGCGCCGGAGAGCCTCACGGTGCATACGCTGTCCATCAAGCACTCCTCCCTTCTGCATCTGTGGGAGGCGCAGCTGCCGGACGGTGAGATGACCGCCTCCATGGTACGGGCAGGCGCCGCGGAGGCCGCCGCGCGCGGTCTGGAGCCGTATTATCTCTACCGGCAGAAGTATATGGCCGGAAATCTGGAAAACGTGGGCTATGCCCTGCCCGGGCATGCCTGTATCTATAATGTGGATATGATGGAGGAGACCGGAAACATCCTCGCGCTGGGCGCGGGCGGGATCTCCAAGCGACTGTTCCCGCCGCGCGGGCATATCGAGCGCGCGCCGAATGTGAGCGATATCGCGCATTACATCACCCGTGTGGACGAGATGATCGAACGCAAGCGGGTGCTGTGGGAGCGTGAAGACGCCGGAAACGCGCGCGAGACCGTGGCGGAATGACCGGTCCGGAAGAGGAATATGCCGAATAAGTTCAAAAAACGGGTCCTGATCATCAATACCGGCGGCACGATCTGCATGACCCATACCGGAAACGGTTACGCGCCGGATCAGAAGGCCTTTCACGCCGCGCTGGAGGCGATGCCGGAGCTGCACGCCGAAGAAATGCCGGAGTGGGAGCTTCTGGACATGGATCCGCTGCTGGATTCCTCCAATGTGACGGTGGAGGAGTGGAATGCCATCGGTACCCTGATCGCGGATCATTATGACCGTTACGACGGGTTTGTGATCCTGCACGGTACGGATACCATGGCCTATACGGCCTCGGCGCTTTCCTTCATGCTGGAGGAGCTGGGAAAGCCCGTGGTCATTACCGGCTCGCAGATCCCGCTGAAGGAACTGCGCAGTGACGGCAAGGATAATCTCATCACCTCTCTCATGATCGCGGCCGGTGACCGTGTATTTGAGGTGTGCGTCTATTTTGCCAATCAGCTCCGCCGCGGAAACCGCACCATCAAGTATTCCGCCAGTGATCTGATCGCGTTCGCCTCGCCCAATTGTCCGCGTCTGGCTTCGGCGGGCATCCATATCGAATACAATGACGCGATCCTGCTTCCCCGTCCGAAGGGAGCGTTCCGCTGTCAGCTGTTCAGCAAGATCCCCATCGGGGTCATCAAGGTCTTCCCGGGCATCCAGTTCGAATTGTTCGAGTCCATCATGACCGAGAGCCTCCGGGGGATCGTGATCGAGACCTTCGGAGCCGGGAATATCCCCAGCAACGCCTCCGCGCTGCTGCCGATCATCGAAAAGGCCTACCGGAACGGCACGATCATCACCGTATGCACGCAGTGCCCGCAGGGGACCGTCCTGCTGGGCACCTACCAGACCAGCGATCCCCTCAAGCAGGTCGGCGCGGTATGCGGCTGGGATATGACCACTGAGGCCGCGGTCGCGAAGCTGTATTATCTGTTCAGCAAGGGGCTGGACAAGGCTTCCATCCGCCGTCAGATGGAGATCCCCCTGCGGGGGGAATGCTCCGTCCTCACGGAATGAATCTCTGTCTCCGCGGACGGCACAAAGAATACAAAAAGCGCGTGAAACCGCGCTTTTCTGCTGCTTGCCCCTTGTGTTAAGGGGAAGGAACAGTTAAAATAATACTGGGATGTTATGGGGCATCGATGCCCCTCCCGTGAACCGTGATTTTTCAGGGCTTTGCCCTCTGATTCTAAGGAGTAAAACCTATGTCTGAACTTACCCGGGCGGTGGAACGCCGCCGCACATTTGCCATCATCAGTCACCCGGACGCCGGTAAGACTACGCTGACAGAAAAGCTGCTGCTTTACGGCGGAGCCATCCGTCAGGCCGGCAGCGTCAAGGCGCGCCGCGCGGAGCGTCACGCCACTTCCGACTGGATGGAGATCGAAAAGCAGCGCGGCATTTCGGTCACCTCCTCCGCCATGCAGTTTGAGTTTGACGGCTATCATATCAATATTCTGGATACCCCGGGCCACCAGGACTTCAGCGAGGATACCTACCGCGTGCTGGTGGCGGCGGACAGCGCTGTCATGCTGATCGACGCCGCGAAGGGCGTGGAGGAGCAGACACTGAAGCTCTTCAAGGTCTGCCGTATGCGCGGGATCCCCATCTTCACCTTTGTCAATAAGATGGACCGCGCCGCGCGTGATCCTTTTGAACTGATGCAGGAGATCGAGAACGTGCTGGGGATCCGGGCCTGCCCGGTCAACTGGCCCATCGGTGTGGACGGCGATTTCCAGGGCGTTTATCACCGCGATGAGAAGAACGTGGAACTGTATTTCGGCGGTGACCACGGTAAGACCCGCGCGCAGAAGACAGTCGTCGCGCTGGATGATCCCATGATCAAAGATGTGCTGGATCAGCATTATCTGGATCGTCTGCATGATGAAGTGGAGCTGCTGGACGAAGCGGGCGATGATTTCGATCTGGAGGCTGTTCGCCGCGGCGAGCTGACCCCCATGTTCTTCGGCAGCGCCGTTACCAACTTCGGTGTGGAGCCGTTCCTGTACCGCTTCCTGCGCTACACCCTGCCGCCGCTCTCCCGTGAGGCGGATACCGGCATCGTGGATCCCGAGGATGAGCGCTTCAGCGGCTTTATCTTCAAGATCCAGGCCAACATGAACCCGGCGCACCGCGACCGTCTGGCCTTCCTGCGTGTTGTCAGCGGTGTTTTTGAAAAGGGCATGACGGTCTGGCATTCCGGCACCAACAAGGATATTCAGGTCAAGCAGCCCCAGCAGTTCATGGCGGACGAGCGCGAGGGCGTGGAAAAGGCCTATCCCGGTGATATCATCGGTCTGTTTGATCCCGGCATCTATCGCCTCGGCGATACGCTCGCGGTGGGCCGCAAGATCAAATTTGAAAAGATCCCCGTCTTCGCGCCTGAACGCTTCGCGCGTGTGCGTCCTGTGGACAGCATGAAGCGCAAGCAGTTCGTCAAGGGCATCACGCAGCTGGCTGAAGAAGGCGCGATCCAGACCTTCCGCCGGGATGAGACCGGCATGGAGGAGTTCATCGTGGGCGTCGTGGGTGAACTGCAGTTTGATGTGCTCACCTACCGCCTCAAGAGCGAATACGGTGTGGATCTGCGCATGGATCGTCTGGACTATCGCTTCGTCCGCTGGGTGAAGGATTGCCCTGTGCCCGATTATGCCGATCTGCAGCTTACTTCCACCTCCGCCCGCGGCTATGACAGTCATGACAACCGGGTGCTGTTCTTTGAAAACGACTGGTCCATCCGTCTGGCGGGCGAGAAGAACAAGGGTCTGGAGCTGACCGAGATCGCCCCTAGGGAAGTGGAAAAATAAGATGAAACGCGTCATCACCTCGACCGGCGGGCTGATCGGCTGGCCGAACAAGCGGGATTATACGCTGCTGAAGGATTGCCTGCCACGGATCCGCGCGGACGGTGTCGAGTTCATGCTGTATGACACCTGGTATCCGGAGATGGATCGTCTCACCGATACCCTCCTTTCCATTCCGGTCAAGTATACCGGCCTGCATGTGGAAAAATCCATCGGCGAGTATATCACCGAGGGCAATTACGATGAAGCGAAGCGCTTGTTTCAGATCAACTGCGATTTCGCGCGCAAGCTGGGCTGTGAGCATATGGTGCTGCATCTGTGGAACGGCCTCCCGTCCGACAGCCATATGGAAAACAATATCGCCTATTACGCCACGCTGAAAAAGATGGCGGAGGATACCGGCATCCCCCTGTCTGTGGAAAATGTGCTGTGCAACTGCCATGAGCCCATTCAGCACATGTTCGCCCTGCTGGAAAGGTATCCGGATATCATTTTCACCTTCGATACCAAGATGGCGCAGTTCCACCGGCAGATGGACCGGATGATGTCCCCCGAATGCGCGCCGCTCTGGCCGCATATCCGTCATCTGCACATCAACGATTACAACGGCGGTTATCTGGATTTTTCCCAGATCCGCACCCTGCATATCGGTGACGGCGAGATCGATTTTGACCGGTTCTTTGCTTTCTTAAAGCAGGTGGATTATGACGGTGATCTGGTGGTCGAGGCGGTCACATGGGATGAGAACGGCGTGATCCATCCCGAAAAAATGAACATCACGCTGGATAAGATCCGGCGTTATATCGGCAAGCAGCAATAAACAGCCGCGGTACGGCGGCTGAACATGGAACCAAGTCTGATGTAAAGGAGGGATCTCGTATGCCCGGAGGGATCGATCTTCCGGCGATCTTTATCGCCAATCTGATGGGCATCATGCTCTGCGTGATGACGCTGGTCGGAAGGCAGTGGCGCTATACCGGCAAAGACAGGGAAAAACATCTCATCCGTGTCATGCTGATGACCGTGATGATCTCCTGCATCGTGGATCCCATCGTCTTTATCGCGGACGGCCATCCCGGTACGCTCGCGCGTCTCACCGTTTATATCGGAAACACGTGGCTGTTCCTTACCAATATCGTAATGGGCCCCGCGTGGTTCCTCCTGGTCCTCTTTCATGTGGAAGGCAAGGTCACGTATGCCCGTAAGATCGTCACGATTTTGCTGACAGGTATCGGCATACTGGCGCTGCTCATCAATCCTTTCGTGCCGCTGGTCTTCAGCGTGGATGAGTCCAGTGTGTACACAAGAGGCCCCTGGTTCTGGATCTATATGGCGATCGATCTGCTCTTTTTGGTCGACGGCACCGTCGCGTATATCCTTGCCAAGCGGAAGGGCGGCGTTTTGCAGTTTTTCCCCGTTTTGCAGTTCATGGTCCCGGCCATCATCGGCTTCGCGGTGCAGGCGGTCTTCTATGGCGTTTCGTGCATCTGGCCCTGCTTTGCCATCTCGATCAATGGCCTGATGTACGGTCTGCAGAGCGAATCCATCTACCGCGACGGTCTGACCGGACTTTACAACCGCCACTATCTTGAAAATATCGAGAAGATGCTCATCAAAAAGCGCGCGAACGTGATCGCGGCCATCATGATCGACCTGAATGATTTCAAATCCATCAACGACCGCTACGGCCACCGTGTGGGCGATCAGGCGCTGATCGAATGCGCGGGTATCCTCAAGCAGACCGTCGGCTCCAAGGGAAATGTGATCCGCTACGCGGGCGATGAATTCATCGTGCTGCTCAATCTGCAGCAGATCGATAACGTGAGCGCGGTGGCGGAGCGGATCCGCTGGAATATGAGTGACCGTAAACCGGATGCCGCTGCCCCGTACACCCTTTCCGCGGCGATCGGTTACTGCCTGTTCGACGCGTCAAAGCAGACCGTCGATCAGCTGATGAATACGGTGGATGCCATGATGTATGAGGATAAGGAGATCTACTACGCGGCGCATCCGGAGCAAGCGCGCCGGGCGAGCAGATAATCAATAAACCCCAAAAAACAAAAGCGAACGCGATCCTGTGAAAACAGCATGGCATTCGCTTTTTTGATTTTAAATATTCGGGCGGCGCGCTTACTTCCGCTTGTTGATCTTGGCCTCGTGCCCTTCTTTGGAGGGGAAGTAGTATTCTTTTGTTTCAAAGCCTTTGGGCATATACTGCTGCTTCACCCAGTGGCCCGGATAATTGTGCGGATACTTGTATTCGGCGTTTGTCGTCACATTCAGCCGTTCATTGCCGCTGTAATGGCTGTCCCGCAGATAGGGAGGCACCTCGCCCCAGTCACCCTTTTCCACGTCCTGCATCGCGGCGTCGATGGCCATGCTGACCGAATTGCTCTTCGGGCTCTCGCATACGGCGATGATCGCCTGCGCGATGGAGAGCCGCGCCTCCGGCATGCCCAGCATCTGCAGGGCTTCGCCCGCGGCAACAGCCTGCAGCATGGCGATGGGATTGGCCAGGCCCACATCTTCGCTGGCGTGCGCGATCACACGGCGCACGATGATGCGCGGATCCAGCCCGGCATACAGCAGCCTGCCGGCCCAGAGCAGGGCGGCGTCGCTGTCGCTGCCGCGCATGCTTTTGCAGAAGGCGCTGAGCATATCGTACATCTTGGTATCATCGCAGCGCAACAGCGGCTTCTGGATGCTGTCCGCCGCGATGGCTTTATCGACGCGGATCACGCCGTTCTCGTCCGCGCTGGTTGTCAGTACGGCCAGCTCCACAGCATTGAGCGCCGTGCGTACATCGCCGCCGGCGATCCTCACGATGTGATCGAGCGCGTCGTCATCTATCACGGCGTTCATCTGTCCAAGCCCGCGCTCCTCGTCCGCGATCGCCCGAAGACAGGCCTTTTTCACATCGGCGGGCTTCAGGGGCTCAAACGCGAAGACCCGGCACCGGCTCACGATAGCCGGGGTCATGCTGATCATGGGATTCTCGGTCGTGCTGCCGATAAAGCGGATCAGACCTTCTTCCATCGCGGGCAGGATGCTGTCGCTCTGCGCCTTGCTCCAGCGGTGGCATTCGTCCAGCAGCAGATAGGTGGGCTGTCCGTACAGCATGCGCCGTTCACGGGCTTTTGCCAGCTCCTCGCGCACATCGCCCACGCCGCTCGTCACGGCGTTCATCTTGACGAAGGCGCCGTTTGTCGTGTTGGCGATCACGCTGGCCAGGGTGGTCTTTCCGCATCCGGGCGGGCCGTAAAAAATGCAGCTCGTCAGTCGGTCGGCCTCGATGGCGCGGCGCAGCAGCTTGCCCTTGCCCACAATCTGCTCCTGACCGTAGAATTCGTCCATCGTCCGCGGACGCATCCGGTCGGCCAGCGGGGCCAGTTTTTTCTCGTTTTCTTCAAAAAGGCTCATGTCATTCCTCCGCGAACAGGCGGGCCACTTCCTGCTTTTCGCCGAACGTGAGCGTGTGGCGGATCTCCCGCAGGCCGATGCTCATGTGCAGCAGCGCGATCCCCATGTCCAGGTCGTCCGCCCACCAGGAGCGCAGAAGCACCAGCGTGCTGCCGGCATAGGCCAGCCGCCACGGCTGCATGTTCATCGCGGAGGGGGCGCAGCGTACGCACTCGGCGGCGTTGAAGGCCCACATCGGCCATGAGGAAGGATCGCCGTGGCAGATATCGGCCAGCTTCTTGCGCTTTCGGGGTGTCTCTATCTTTTCCGCCGCGATGCCGATGGTGATCAGCGCGGCGATCTTTTCGGTCTTCTGCATCACGCACTGCAGCTTGTTCCTGCGCCAGCTTCCGGCCACCCAGCAGGTGCCGAGCCCCATGGAGGTGGCTTCCAGCACCAGCGATTCACCGGCCAGCCCCGCGTATAATTTGGAATACATCTGCGCCTGATCATAGATGATCACGGCCACGCGCCGGCAGCCCATCACCGCGCCCACGACCGGGTAGGAGGTGAACAGGCTGTCATCGCAGTCCGTCAGTACGATGCGTACACCGGGCAGGGCGGTTTCTGCCACAAAACGCTGCAGCCGCGCCATCTGTTCCTTGTCGGGCGCGCCCGCGTAGGCGCGGATGGAACGCCGCTTGCCTACGGCGTCAAAAAAACGCGCGCGTTCCTCAGGCGTATAAAATTGATCGGGGATACATTTATCCGTAGTTTTCACCTCTGTCAGCGGCCTTTGGGCCGTTTTGTGTGCTTTACAGGATCAGTTCTTCCACAATATCGTTCAGCAGAGCCATTACCACCGGCTTGCCCTTGTCGTTCAGAGGCAGGCAGGGCAGGTCATCGGTGGAAAGCACGGTCACCGTGCCGCTGCTCTGCTTCACGCTGAAGCTGCGGCTGCCCTGTACGCGGGCCAGCGCGGCCACATAGGAACCGGTGGAGCCGGTCTTGTTGAAGCTCACGCTCCTGGAGCCCTTGCCGCCGCGGCCGATGATATCAAACAGAGAGCCCATCAGGCGCTTGGCATAGCCGCGCTCGGTAAACAGCAGGATCTGATCGGTATTGCGGATCTGGGTGGCCATCAGCACGGTGTCATTGTCATCCAACTTGATGGCGCGCACACCGGCCGCGCCGCGGCCCTGCACGGGCACTTCATCCAGCGCGAAGCGGATGCTCTGACCGTTTTTGGTCATAAAGAGCAGATCGGTATCGTCCTCGGCAAATTCCACATTGATCAGTTTATCGCCGTCCTTCAAGGTCAGCGCGGCGCTCCTGGCGCGCTTGATGGCGTAATCAGCGGCTTCACTGCGCTTGATCTGTCCCTGCTCGGTAAAGAACAGCAGATCGCCGCTGGCGTTCAGACTGCCGGGGGTGACCAGCAGCACCTTCACGCACTTTTCGTCCTTTTCAAGACCGGCCAGCAGACCGGGCAGGGTCTTTCCGCGTTCTTTGGCTTTGGATTCCTGCAGCGCGCCCACGCTCAGCGGGTAGCAGTTGCCCTTGTCGGTAAAGAAGTAAAGGGTGTGATCGGTCTGCGTGTGGAACAGATACCGGTAGCCCTCGGCAGGATCCTCGGGCAGATCCAGCTTTTCAAAGGTGCGCGGGCTCAGGCGGCGCAGGTTGCCGTCACGGCTCAGGGTCACCACCGCCTCCTCGGGCAGCGGCGCTTCTTCCTTTTCCACCTCGCGGGTCTCTTCCTCAGGCTCGATCAGCGTGGTGCGGCGGTTATCGCCGTACTGCTCGGCGATCTCGCTCACTTCCTTCTTGATCAGAGCGATCAGCTTCTTTTCGCTCTTCAGGATGCCCTCCAGACGGGTGATCAGCTTCAGGATATCGGCGTATTCCTGACGCAGGGTCTCGATCTCAAGACCGGTCAGGCGCTGCAGACGCAGATCCAGGATCGCCTGGGCCTGCACCTCGTCAAACCCGAAGCGTTCCATCAGGCGGGCTCGCGCTTCCTTGCCGTTGCGGCTGGCACGGATCAGGGCGATCACCTCGTCCAGATTATCCACCGCCACGATCAGCGCTTCCAGGATATGCGCGCGGGCGCGGGCCTGATCCAGCTCGTACTGCGTGCGGCGGGTGACGACGTTCTTCTGGTGACGGATGAAGTGGCCGATGGCTTCGCGGATGCCCATCTGCACGGGCTTGCCCTCCGCGATGGCCACAAGGTTCACACCGAAGGTCACCTGCATATCGCTGTATTTGAACAGATATTTCAGCATCTTTTCCGCGTCGCCGTCTTTTTTCACTTCGATCACGGCGCGCAGACCGGTGCGGTCGCTCTCATCGCGGATATCGTGGATGTACTGCAGCACGCTGCCCTTTTTCTCTTCGCTCAGCTTCAGGATCTTTTCCAGCATGCCGCTCTTGCTGATGCCGTAGGGGATCTCATCGATCACGATCAGCGTGCGTCCGGCATTGCCCTTTTCCATGTGCGTGCGGCAGCGCAGTGTCAGCTTGCCACGGCCCGTCTCATAGGCGCTGCGGATCTCATCTGTTTTCAGCAGCAGGCCGCCGGTCGGAAAATCGGGGGCCGGCAGCACCTTCATCACCTTGTCCAGAGAGATATCCGGCTCATCCAGCTGCAGGCACACGGCCTCGGTCACCTCGCGCAGGTTGTGCGGAGGAATGTTGGTGGCCAGACCGACCGCGATGCCGCTGGCGCCGTTCACCAGCAGGTTCGGGAAGCGCGCGGGCAGCAGATCGGGCTCCTTTAAGGTGTCGTCAAAGTTCAGGGAGAAGTTGACGGTGTCCTTTTCGATATCGCGCAGCATCTCCACCGCCAGCGGAGCCATGCGGGCTTCGGTGTAACGCATGGCAGCCGGGCCGTCGCCGTCGATGGAGCCGAAGTTGCCGTGACCGTCCACCAGAATACCGCGCAGCGAGAAGGGCTGCGCCATACGGGCCAGCGCGTCATAAACGCTGCTGTCGCCGTGGGGATGATATTTACCCAAGCAATCACCCACGATACGGGCGCACTTGCGGTGCGGCTTATCGGGGTGCAGCCCCAGTTCCTGCATGGTGTACAGAATGCGGCGCTGAACAGGCTTCAGACCGTCCTCCACGCGGGGAATGGCACGCTCCAGAATAACATGCTCCGCGTAGGGCATCATGCTCTGGTGCATGACCTCCTCAAGGGAGGCCTGAATGATATCGGGAGCCTTCTGCTCCTCAACGGGCGGTTTCTTCGCCATTTGATCTCCTCCGGACTGTGGGGCATCCCGCCCGCGGAATGCGATAAGGCGGAATGCTCTGAATGGATCTCACGGAATATTGAATGGTTGACCGGCTTTATCCCGATCAGCGGGCGGCGGAATTGCCGGCTTTGGTCAGGTGTTCGTCAAAGTGGTCTTCTTTATTGAATTCGGCATGGCTGATGATGTATTCCTTGCGCGGATCCACCTTGTCGCCCATCAGAATGGTGATCATGCGGTCCGCCTCGGCGGCGTCCTCGCAGGTCACCTGCAGCAGCTTGCGGTTCTCCGGGTTCATGGTGGTCTCCCACAGCTGCTCCGGGTTCATCTCGCCCAGTCCTTTGTAGCGCTGCAGGGAATAGCCCTTCAGGCCGGTCGTCAGCTTTTTCAGCGCTTTATCGTCATAGGCGTACTGTGTTTCGCCGTTCTTTTTCACGCCGTACAGCGGCGGCATGCCGATATACACATGTCCCTCCGTGACCAGCGGGCGCATGTAGCGGTAGAAGAAGGTGAGCAGGATGGCACGGATATGCGCGCCGTCCTGGTCCGCGTCGCTCAGGATGATCACCTTGTGATACTTGAGCGGCGCCAGATCAAAGTCATCATCGATGCCGGTGCCCAGCGCCGTGATGATGGAGCGGAATTCCTCATTGGCCAGCACCTGATCCAGGCGCTTCTTTTCGGCGTTCAGCGGCTTGCCGCGCAGGGGCAGGATGGCCTGGAAGTGGCGGTCGCGGCCCTGCTTGGCGCTGCCGCCGGCGCTGTCGCCCTCCACGATGAACAGCTCGTTCTCTTCCGCCTTCCGGCCTGTGCAGGCGCTCAGCTTGCCCACCAGCGGCGCGGCGTCCAGCTCGTTCTTCTTGCGGGCCACGTCGCGGGCTTTGCGGGTCGCCTCGCGCACCTTTGCGCTTTTGACGGCCTTTTCAACCAGCTTCTGTCCCAGATCCTGATTTTTCAGGTCCTCTAAAAACTCTTCCAGCTTCTGCACGGAGATGGCTTCCACCGCGGGGCGCACCTCGGTGTTGCCCAGTTTGCCCTTGGTCTGGCCTTCAAACTGCGGGTTTTTCACCATCACCTCGATGGTGGCGGTCATGCCCTCGCGGAAGTCCTCGCCGGCCAGGTTGTTGTCCTTTTCCTTCAGCGCGCCGATACGGCGGGCAAAGTCGTTCATCACCTTGGTCAGCGCGCTGCGGAAGCCCATCTCATGGGTGCCGCCTTCGCCGGTGGGAATGTTGTTTACATAACTGAAAATATTCTCGGTAAAGCTGTCGGTATACTGGATGGCCGCGGTAAACAGAATATCGTCCTTTTTGCCTTCAAAATAGATGGGCTCGGCATGCAGGGGCGTTTTATCCGCGTTCAGGTATTTCACATAATCGATCAGGCCACCGGCATAGCAGAATTCCTGATGCTTCAGATCGGGATTCTTGCTGGTCTCATCCTCAAAGACGATCTTCAGCCCGCGGTTCAGGTAGGCCAGCTCGCGCAGACGGCGGCTCACGTTTTCGCCGTGGAAAACGGTCTCTTCAAACACGGTATCATCCGGCAGGAAGCGCACCGTCGTGCCGCGCTTGCGGGTGTTGCCCACTCTTTCAAGCGCCGTGACCGGTACGCCGGAAAGGATCTTCTTTTCCTTCGTGTCATAGTAGCTTTCAAAGCGCATGGTGTAGTGGGTCCAGTCGCGGTAAATATCCACCGTCAGCCATTTGCTCAGCGCGTTTACGACGCTCGCGCCCACGCCGTGCAGACCGCCGGAATAAGCGTAGTTGTCGTTGCCGAATTTGCCGCCGGCGTGCAGCTTGGTAAAGATCACTTCCACGCCGGGAATATTCAGTACGGGATGCATGTCCACCGGCATGCCGCGGCCGTTATCGCTCACCGAAGCGCTGCCGTCCTTATGCAGGGTCACGGTCACCTCCGTCGCGAATCCGCCCATCACCTCGTCGATCGCGTTATCCACGATCTCCCACAGCAGGTGGTGCAGACCTCTGCTGCCGGTGGAGCCGATATACATGCCGGGACGCATTCTGACCGCGTCCAGCCCTTCCAATACTTTTATACTTCCGGCGTTATAGTTTTCTGCCATCTTCATTTCCTCGGTTTTCGTATCGTCTGTCGTTCAGGACAGGTAAAAGACATAAATAGGGATACTATCACACAATAAGTATACCAAATTTTCATTTGAAATACAAGGGATGGTGTACCGGGCTTCAAACCGCCCCTGCATTGACAAAAAAGCGGTTTTGAAGCATAATAGCATCGAAAGGACGGGCCGTCTTCCGGCCTGAAAAGGGGAGATCCGGCGCGCGGAGCGGAACATCTGTTTTCCGTTCTCCGGCGGGTCCCGCCTGTCCGGAAAGGGATCGTTATGAATATTTTGGATATCATCGGCCCGGTCATGGTCGGGCCTTCCTCCAGTCATACCGCGGGCGCGGCCCGCATCGGCTATGTGGCGCGCAAGCTGCTGGCGGCGGAGCCTGTTTCCGCGCAGATCACGCTTTACGGCTCCTTTGCCCGCACCTACCGGGGGCACGGCACCGATAAGGCGCTGATCGCGGGCATTCTGGGCATGAAGCCGGATGATGAAAGGCTGCCGGACAGCCTGGAGATCGCGAAGGAAAGAAATGTGGATTTCAGCTTCCGCGTGCAGGAGAGCGAGCCCGGCATCCATCCCAATACCGCGCGGATCGATCTCGCGGCGGCGGACGGCAGCACGGTTTCAGTGGAAGGGGCGTCGGTCGGCGGCGGCAACATCCTCATCACGCACCTGAACGGTATGGAAAGCGTTTTTACCGGCTCCGCCAACACGCTCATCATTCCGCATCACGATGAGCCGGGCGTGATCGCGGTGGTCGCGCAGACGCTGGCCCTGTATAATGTCAATATCGGCAATTTCCGCCAGACCCGTGCCCGCAAGGGCGCCATGGCCATGATGACCATCGAGGTGGACAGCGATGTGCCGCGTGAATGCATCGAACTGCTGCGCAAGCAGCCCCACATCGCGCACGTGGTCTATCTGCATATCAATACGGACGGAGGCGCGTTATGATCACCTATGATTCTTTATCCGAACTGGCGAAGGCCGCGGAAGCGGAGGGGATCTCCGTGGCGGAGGTGGTCCTGCGGGATCAGGCCGGGGAAATGGAGATCAGCCCGGAACAGCTGACCGCCATCATGGATCAGCGTCTTTCCGTGATGATCCAGAGCGCCGCGCGCGGGGGAGACCCGGCGCTGAAGAGCAACAGCGGTCTGACCGGCGGCGAGGCGGCCTTGATGGCGGCCTACGCTGCCGGCGGGAATACCATCGGCGGCAGCTTCACCTCACGGGCCATGAGCATCGCGCTGGCGGTGGCCGGCTGCAACGCGGCCATGGGCAAGATCGTGGCCAGCCCCACGGCGGGCAGCTGCGGCATTCTGCCCGCGGCATTGCTGACGGCCATGGAGCAGCGTCAGATCCCCCGTGAAAAGATCGTTTCGGCTTTGTTCACCGCCAGCGGTATCGGCATGGTCATCGCGCGCACGGCATCCATCAGCGGCGCGGAGGGTGGCTGTCAGGCGGAATGCGGCAGCGCGGCCGCCATGGCCGCCGCGGCTCTGTGTGAATTATTCGGCGGCACCCCTGAAATGACCATGCACGCGGCGGCGCTGGCCATCAAAAACCTGATGGGCCTGGTGTGCGATCCGGTCGCCGGCCTGGTGGAGGTGCCGTGCATCAAGCGCAACGCGGGCGGCGTGATGATCGCCATTGCCGCGGCGGATATGGTGCTGGCAGGCATCCGCAGCAAGATCCCGCCGGACGAGGTGCTGACCGCCATGAAGGCCGTGGGGGACAGCATGCCCTGCGCGCTTCGCGAAACGGCACAGGGCGGTCTCGCGGCCACCCCCTGCGGCTCCAGGATCGCGCAGGATATCTTCAGCAGCCGTACATGATATGGGAAACAGCACGGCACACAAATAAATGAGGAGCTGTGAAAGAACGTTGATTACATTCTCTCACAGCTCCTCTTTCTGTCATGCTTATCTTCATAACAGTGCCGGTCAGGGTCTTTTTTGTATTGTGATCCTCTTACGCCATTTTGTCTTCCATCTGACGGCCGCCGAGGATGTGGAAGTGCAGGTGATGCACGCTCTGGCAGGCATCCGGGCCGCAGTTGCTCACCACGCGGTAGCCGTTCTCCAGCCCCTCCTGTTTGGCAATGACGCCGATGGCCTTGATGCAGGCGCAGAGCGCGGTATCGCCCAGTTCGCCGGCTTCGCCGATGTTGGCCACATGGGTCTTCGGGATCACCAGCACATGGGTGGGCGCCTGGGGATTGATATCCCGGAAGGCATAGCAGTATTCATCCTCGTACACCTTGGCAGAGGGGATATCCCCCTTGATGATCTTGCAGAAAAGACAGTTATCCATATCGATTACCTCCATTCGATACCGCGTGAGCGGCTGTATGTATTTATTCTTCCGCGGTCCCCCATACGCCTTCTTCATCGGCGCCGGTGATCCGCACATTCAGGGTCTGACCCATTTGGCTTCCGGGCACGCGGCAGGAAACATAGTTGGCCGTGTAGCCGCTCTCGTCATCCTCAATGGGGATCTGCTGCACGGTGCCGATCAGAGAACGATGGAAATCAAGCGCGTGCCGCTTGCCGATCGCGATCAGTTCGCGGGTGCGCTCCTCCTTCACGGCCTTGGTCAGCTGTCCGCCCATTTCGGCGGCCTTCGTGCCCTTCCTGCGGCTGTAGGGGAATACGTGCAGCCGGGAGAAGGCGATCTTTTCGCAAAAATCGCAGGTCTGCCGGAAGTCCTCCTCCGTTTCGCCGGGGAAGCCGCAGATGACATCGGTGGTCATGGCGCAGCCGGGGAAATACCGCCGCAGCAGCGCGGCCGCGGCCTCGAATTCCGCCGTTGTGTATCGTCTGCGCATGGCCTGCAGAATGGTATCGCTGCCGCTTTGCAGCGCCAGATGGAACTGCGGGCACACTTTTCCGATCGCGGCGATGCCTTTAACAAAATCCTCGGTGGCGATCACAGGCTCCAGCGAGCCCAGGCGGATCCGCTCCACACCGTCCACATCACAGGCCTTCACGGCATCCAGCAGCGTGGAGCCGTCCTTCAGATCCCGTCCGTAACTCGTCAGGTGGATGCCGGTCAGCACCAATTCATGAAAGCCTTTCCCGGCAAGGGTCAGGGCTTCGGTATGGATATCCTCCGGCGTTCTGCTGCGGATGCCGCCGCGCACGGAGGGGATGATGCAATAGGTGCAGTAGCGGTCGCAGCCCTCCTGGATCTTCAGCACGGCGCGTGTGTGGCCTTCGTGCGCGGTGATGAACAGCGGTTCATACGGCGCGCGCAGGATGTCCTGCACGGCGCAGATGCTTTCGCCCTTCTCCATTGCCTCATGCAGCAGGCTGACGACCTCGCCGCGGCGGCTGTTGCCGATGATCAGCCTCGCGCCGGTATTCAGCAGCTCCGCGCCGTCCCGCTGGGCCAGACAGCCGGCGATGACCACCTGCGCGTCCGGGTTCTTTTTAAAGCAGCGGCGCACGGCCTGCAGGCTTTTTTTATCGCCCGTGCCGGTGACTGTGCAGGTGTTCACCACATACACATCGGCCGGGCCGTCAAAGGGTACATTCTCATAGCCGCTCTGCAGAAAGATCTCCAGCATGGCCTGACTGTCATACTGGTTCACCTTGCAGCCGAGCGTGTGAAACGCAACTGTGGGCATTGATATCTTCTTTCCGGATCCGCAAAGGGAACGGCCTTCGCCGCGCCTTCCGGGGCCCGTATGATTCTTCGTTGTTGATCGGTTATTCCATATTGCCGCTGATGCACATCAGCGCGATCAGCGCGGCCAGACCGGCGGTCTCCGTGCGGAAGATGCGCGGGCCCAGCGTGACGGGCACGGCCTGCATCTGCTCCACCTCGCGGGGGCTCATGCCGCCCTCCGGGCCGATCACGATGGCAACGTCCTTCTGACCGTGCCATGCCTGACGGATGCCGTTGTGCTCGGCTTCCTCCCAGGGCACCAGCACCAGCTCGTGCTGACGGAGCAGCGCGGGCAATTGTTTGCCGCTCACAGGCAGCGCCATTTCGGGCACCGCGGCGCGTCCGCTCTGCTTGGCGGCCTCGTTCATGATCCGCTGCCAGCGCTGCTGCTTCTTTTCGGCATCCTTGCCGCTGATCACGCTCACGCTCCGCTCCATCTGAACGGGCACGATGCGCGTGATCCCGGCCTCCGTGCATTTCTGGGCGATCAGGTCCATCTTGTCGCCCTTGGGCACGCCCTGATACAGCGTCACCTTCACATCCGGCTCGGGGGAGGGAAGCGGCGTCTCGTTCACGGTCACGATCCCGTTTTCGGCATCGGTCATCACGCCTTCGTAGATCAGCCCTTCGCAGATGATCTCACACGCTTCGCCCTCCCGGATGCGCAGCACCCGCAGGGCGTGATGGGCTTCCTCGGCGGACAGCACAGCCTGACCGTTCTCTATCTTTTCAGCGAAAAACCTTGCCATGGCCTGCCTCCGTCAAACGCGGGAGGCGATGGCGACCCAGTCGCCCTTATGACGCACTTCCAGCAGCTCATAGCCGGCGGCGGTCAGGGCGTTTCGCACATCCTGCTCGGCCTCGGCAATGATGCCGCTGCAGATGAACAGGCTGCCCTTGACAAGATGATTCTTCAGCGGCGCGGCCAGCATGCAGATCACGGGAGCCAGAATATTGGCCACCGCGAAATCAAACACTTCGTTCAGGCCCTGCAGCAGATCGCCCTGACGCACGTCGATGGCATCCTTCACGCCGCAGCGCTCCACGTTTTCCTTGGCCACGCGCACGGCATCCGGATCGATATCCACAGCCACTACATCCTTCGCGCCCAGCTTGGCCGCCGCGATGGCGAGGATGCCGCTGCCGGTGCCGACATCCAGCATTTTGCCGCCGCGGTAATACTGCTCGATCATTTCGGTGCACATGGCGGTCGTTTCATGCGTGCCGGTACCGAAGGCCATGCCGGGATCCAGCTCGATGATGATGTCGCCCTCTTCAGGCTCCCAGTTTTCCCAGCTGGGCTTGATCACCAGATGCGCGCCGAGGCGGAAGGGCTTGTAGAACTGCTTCCAGCATTCGCTCCAGTCCTTGCTCTCCACTTCCTGGCTGCTCACCGTCAGCGTGCCCATTTCCAGACCGCTGTTCTTCAGCGCCTCCAGGTTTTCCTGCATCTTTTCCAGTGTGGGGCGCAGCTGCTCGTTGGTCTCAAACCACACCTTCACTTCCACGTCCTCGGGCATGGCGTCGATCACGCTCTGATCCATCAGCTCCCACATGTTGGTGGGCTTGGAGGGGTCGGGCAGGTCGGCTCTGTCCAGGATCTGCGTGCCCATGGCGCCCAGATCCATCAGCATGTTGCTCACGGTCTCCGCGCCCTGTGTGGTTGTGGAGATGGTCAATTCGATATAATCCATCAGGCTTTTCCTCTTTTCGGGTTTTGTTTTTTCCGTTCCGCCGCCGGTCTTTTCCGCGTCCCGGGGCGGTCCGGAGGATCCCTTATATATCAGGATACCCGGCCGGGTGCTTCCGGCCGGGGAAAGGGCGTTTGTTTATTTGAGGAACTGGGTCATCATATAACCCGTGGTGCCGTTGTAGGTCACCTTGCACCAGGTATCGCCGGGAATGACCACGGTGATGATGCTGCCGCTGGGTACCTTGCTCAGCACGGTGCTGCTCTGCGAGGCGTTCTTGCGCAGGTTGACATAGCTGCCGCCGTTCTGCACGGTCCGGCAGGTGGTGGCATCGTACACGTCGATCAGTTTGGTCATGATATAGCCGGTCAGGCCGCTGCTCTTGCCGTACACCTTGCACCATTCGCTGCCGGCCATGATGATCTCAAAGCGCAGGCCGTTGGCGCACTTTTTCAGCAGGGCGGAGGAGACGGAAGCGCTCTTGCGCAGGTTGGCGTAGTTGTCATTGCGGTTGTGGATATAGCAGTAACCGCTCGTGTAGGGCGTGGGGCCCGGCGGAACGGGGGTGGGCCCGGCGGAAAGCATGCTGCTCATCATGAAGCCGGTCGCGCCGTTCACGCTCACCTTCCAGAAGGTATTGCCCTTCAGCAGCACATTGACCAGCGTGCCGTTGGAATACTGCCCCAGAATGGAAGCGGTGGAGGAGGGGGCGGCGCGCAGGTTCAGCTTGCCGCTGTTGCCGGTGGAAACATAGGCTGTGGTCTTGGAGGTGGATCCGCCGCCCTGCAGCTTGATGTACTGGCTCATGAAATAACCCTCGGCGCTGCCCACCGTCACGTGATACCAGCCGGTCACACTGCTGTCCAGCACGGTGCACAGGGTGCCGTTGTAGTAATAGCCCACAACGGGCGCGGCGGTGGAGGGGTACTGACGCAGATTCAGGAACTGTGTGGCCTTGGGGTTGTTCACCACGCCGGTCGTGCCCACAACGGAGCCGCCGCCGGTGGAAAGCAGGCTCTTGCTCATATATCCCAGCTTATCGCCGCCGACCGGCTGCACATAATACCAGTCGCCGCTTTCGCCCAGCACCTGCATCCAGCTGCCGTTGGTATAGCTGGCCAGCCAGTTGTATTGCGTGCCGGGGCCGGTGCGCAGGTTGGCGCTGCTGGAGGTCACGCACGCGTAATCCTCCGCCAGCGCCGCGCTCACCGCCAGCAGCAGGGTGATCAGTGTCGCCAGGATCAGTTTTTTGAACATTCTCATGTGGTTCTCTCCCTTCGCGGCATCCTCCCGGAGGAAAAGGCCGCCTGTTTCCTTGGATACTGATAGAACGAGACGGAGGGTGCTTTCCTTCCCGGTCCCGTGAATTTTCTGTCCTGTCTCAGTCCATCAGCCGGATGAGCACCTGATTCTGCAGATCCATGCCCGCGCGGGTCAGCCGGCAGGATCCATTCTCATATACGATCAGCCCGTCCCGGACGGAGGGCTCCAGCTGCTTTCCGAAGGCTTCCTTCAAGGACACGCCGTGCATCTCCTCAAAGGCTTTTTCATTCACGCCCTTCATCATGCGCAACCCAAGCATCATGCTTTCAAACCGCTCGTCTTCGGGGCCGATCACTTCTGTTTCGGCGGCTTCGCCCTTCAGATAGGCTTCGTAGGAGAGCGGGTTGCGGGCGCGGACACCGTTTAAAAACTCCGCCGCGGCGCAGCCGATGCCCAGATACTCTCTTCTTTCCCAGCAGTGCACATTGTGCAGGCATTCGCGGCCGGGCTTCGCGAAATTGCTGATCTCGTAGTGGATCATCCCGGCGTTTTCGGCTTTTCGCATGCACATCTCGTACATGGCCCGCTCGGTCTCTTCATCCGGGAGCGCCAGTTCGCCCCGGTCGATCGCCGCGGTCAGCGGCGTGCCCTCCTCACAGATCAGCCCGTAGCAGGAAAGGTGGGTGATTCCCTCATTCAGCAGGATGTCCAGCGTTTCCGAAAGATCCTGCAAAGTCTGCCCCGGCAGGCCGAACATCACATCACAGTTGATGTTTGTAAAACCGGCGTTCCGGATCAGCTTCAGGGTCTCCATCGTCTGTCCGGCGGTGTGGATGCGCCCCAGCGTGGTCAGAAGATGATCCTGCATTGCCTGCGCGCCCATGGACACACGGTTGATACCGCCTTCCCGCAGCACGGCTAAAAAATCCGCCGTGACGGTGCCGGGGTTCATTTCGCAGCTCATTTCCGCGTCCTCTTCCACCGTAAAGCAGCTTCGGACCGCGTCCAGCAGACGCTTCAGTTCGTCCATCGTCAGCTCACGCCGCGAATGCGAATCGTCGGGCCGGAGTCGCACCCCTTCCCACGGATCGTATTCGAGGTCCGGGCCGCAGCAGGCTGGGCGTGCCGCCGCCGATAAACAGGGTATCGACCGACCTTCCCTGAAGGGAGGGGGCCTTTGACTGCATTTCGCGGATCACGCGGTCCACATATGTGTCCTGCGTATCCGTCAGGCCGCAGAAGGAGGTAAAGTCGCAGTAGCGGCACTTGCGCGCGCAGTAGGGGATGTGCAGATACAGCCCGACCGGCTGTTTTTGATGCTGTGCGGTCATGAGCGCGGCGGCCTGCATGTCAGTTCAGCTTGACGGCGTAGATGTCCGGGCCGCTCGCCAGCAGGGCGGTGCCGTCCTTCAGCAGGCACAGGAAGCCTGTGATGCCGCGGGAGCCCACCGTGCCCAGATCAATGGCGCTGAAGCGCTGCGCGTTGACCGCGGAGCGGTAGATGGTGCTGTTTGAGAAGGCGTAAATGGCGTTGTTGTAGATCACCGCGCCCACACAGGCGTTGGGCAGGGTGTACAGCTTGTCCGTATTGCCGGAAAGATAGCGCAGATCGGTCAGCGCGTCCATTTCGCCCACCTGATTGGCGCGGGCGTAGAGCATCTGCAGATTGCCCTTCTGATCGGTATCGTGGATCAGGATCCAGCCGTAGATCAGCTGGCTGGCAGAGGTGTTTTCCGTGCCGTGGTAATCAAAATGGCGCAGGCGCTGGGTGCTGATGATGTTCAGATCCTGATTGGCGTAGAGGATCCTGTATACCAGATTTTCGCCCAGACTGACCACTCCGTTGTCCGTCACGCCCACGTTGTAGGTGCGCAGCAGGATGTTCGGCACCGTGCCGTACACATCCAGAGAAGTGGTCCACAGATAATCGCCGCCCGCGAAGAAGCCGGCGTCCAGCAGCATCATATCTACATAATGGGAGGATTCGCTGTCCACCGTATTGCCGTCAATGTCCTTCACATACAGCGTGGGGTCGATATCCTCGCCCGTCACCACGGCGATATAGCGGTTGCCGCAGCGCACGAACTGGATGGTATCCGTCAGCTGGCTGTTATAGGTGGTCACGCCCTTGCTGTTGATGATCACCAGCTTGGTGCCGGCCCACGCGGCCACGATGTTATCGCTCGCGGTAAAATGCGCGCCGCTGCCGATGGCGTTGCTCCATTGCAGGCTGTTGCCGGTATCGTAGCAGTACAGCACGCTGTTGTCGTAATACAGATAATTGTTGCCGAAGGGGGTCACATACTGGGAGCTGGTCCCGTGATCCAGCTTGCGCAGCACGGGGGAGCCGCCGCGGTTGAAGGTGCCCGTAAAAACAAGGAGCAGGACGATCGCCAGAATGATGACGGCGGCGCTCCCCGCGAGCAGAAGGACGCGGGTCAGATTGGTTTTATTTTCGTGATGATCCTGTATATTCAGACGCATTGTTTTCTCCCGGCCGAGAGCCGTGTTTTCGTTCGTTGATCAGGGGTTCCTGTCCGCATAACAGACATAATGCCCATTATGATTCTTTCATTATAGAGTCAACCTCTTTTTCTGTCAATCATTGCGTGCGCGCGCGAGGAGAAAGGCTTTTTCAGGGCTTTTTTCGCGCGTCCGCGGCTTTTAAAAGAAAAATACAATAAAAATACAATTGTAAAGCATCTTTTTGTCTGAAAACCCGGTTTTTTTACAGGTTTCGCATTATTAATGAAAGAATATTGCTTGACATCCCTCGGGGAGGCTGATATACTTTATCATTGCATCAATATCGGTAAGATGCAGTTTTATGTCCCTGGGAGAAACCTTTTGCAAGTCCTGAAAGCCCTTATTTTTCAAGGGCTGAAGGCATACCGGGCGCGATAACGGAGACACACAAGATGTGTTGGCGAAACTGGCTTGGTTATACCATATCAGGTGTGCTCTTCGGTTGTAAAAATATTTCGCCCGGCATAATGCTCTCGATACACGATATTGGCACGATAAAAAAGGAGTGAGTCTTGATTTATGGTGCATGAAGTCCAAATGGGCAAGCTGCGCAAGCGCATGAGCTTCTCTCGCATCGACGAAGTCCTTGACATGCCCAACCTCATCGAGGTCCAGAAGAATTCCTACAAGAAATTCCTCGACGAAGATCTGCTTGAGGTCCTTTCGGACGTGTCTCCCATCACCGATTACAGCGAGAATCTGGTGCTGGAATTCGTCAACTATTCACTGGACAAGCCGAAGAACACGGTCGAACGCTGCCGGGAACGCGATCTTACCTACGCGGCTCCCCTGAAGGTCTCCGTTCGTCTGAAGAACCGTGAGACCGGCGAGATCAAAGAATCCGAAGTGTTCATGGGAGATTTCCCGCTGATGACCGAACACGGCACCTTCATCATCAACGGTGCGGAGCGTGTTATCGTTTCTCAGCTGGTGCGTTCTCCCGGTGCTTACTTTAACGAAGATATCGACAAGAGCGGCAAGCATCTGTACAACGCCCAGGTCATCCCCAACCGCGGTGCCTGGCTGGAGTACGAGACCGACGCCAATGACGGCCTCTGGGTGCGTATCGACCGCGCCCGCAAGCTGCCTGTGACCGTGCTGCTGCGCGCGCTGGGCTACGGTACGGATCTGGAGATCACCGAGCTGCTGGGCGATGACGAGCGTCTGCTCGCCACCATCGAGCATGTGGACTCCACCAAGTCCCAGACCCAGGCTCTGCTGGAGATCTACAAGCGCCAGAAGCCCGGCGAGCCCCCCACAGAGGACGGTGCCCGCAGCCTGCTGCGCAGCCTCTTCTTCGATCCCAAGCGTTATGATCTCATGCGCGTGGGCCGCTACAAGTACAACCGCAAGCTCGGTATCGCCGAGCGTATCATCGGCAAGACGCTGGGTGAGGATGCCGCCAGCCCCGTCACCGGCGAAGTGATCGCGCAGAAGGGCGATGTTCTGGACAAGGAGACCGCCTACCGCATGCAGAACGCCGGTGTCAACACCGTATACATCATCGGTGATGACGAGGATATGCACAAGGTCGTCGGCAACAACTTCGTTGACGCCGCCGGCTACCTGCCCTTCGAGCCCAAGTCCGCCGGTATTCTGGAAGCCGTCCACCTGCCCACCCTGCTCCGCGTGATGGAGGGTGTGCCGGAGGAGGATCTGTTCCGTGTCATCAGCGAGAATGTGCATGAGCTGGTGCCCAAGCACATCATCATCGATGACATCGTGGCCTCCGTCAGCTATCTGCTGGGCCTGCCCTACGGCATCGGCACCAAGGATGATATCGACCATCTGGGCAACCGCCGTCTGCGTTCCGTGGGCGAGCTGCTGCAGAATCAGGTGCGCATCGGTATGAGCCGTCTGGAGCGCGTGGTGCGTGAGCGCATGGCCGTGCAGGACGGCAACGACGTCAAGCCGGGCGAGCTGATCAACATCCGCCCCGTTTCCGCCGCCATCAAGGAGTTCTTCGGCTCCTCCCAGCTGTCCCAGTTCATGGACCAGCCCAACCCCCTCGCCGAACTGACGCACAAGCGCCGTTTGAGCGCTCTGGGCCCCGGCGGTCTGAACCGCGACCGCGCCAGCATGGAGGTCCGCGACGTTCACTACTCCCACTATTCCCGTATCTGCCCCATCGAGACCCCTGAAGGACCGAACATCGGTCTGATCGGTTCTCTGGCCAGCTACGCCCGCATCAACGAATACGGCTTCATCGAGGCGCCCTACCGCAAGGTGGACACCAGCAAGCATCAGGTGACGGATACCATCCTGTACATGACTGCCGATGAAGAAGATAAATACAAGATCGGTATGGCGAAGGAGCCTGTCGATGAAAACGGCGTGTTCATCCACGACAACATCAAGGTCCGCTGGCGCGATGAGATCATCTCCGTGCCCGCCGGTCAGGTGGATTTCATCGATGTCAGCCCCAAGCAGATGGTCTCCGTTGTTACCTCCATGATCCCCTTCCTGGAGAACGACGACGCCACCCGCGCCCTGATGGGCTCCAACATGCAGCGCCAGGCCGTGCCGCTTCTCGTGCCGGAAGCCCCCATCGTCGGTACCGGTATGGAATACAAGGCCGCGCATGACTCCGGCGTTGTGCTGCTGTCCAAGCATGCCGGTGTCGTCGATTATGTCGACGGCGACCGCATCGTCATCAAGGATGACCTGGGCGAAAAGCACGAATACCGCATCACCAAGTTTGCCCGTTCCAACCAGGGCACCTGCATCAACCAGCGTCCCCGCGTTGACTACGGTCAGCGCATCGAAGTCGGCGATCTGCTGGCGGACGGTCCTTCCACCGAAAACGGTGAGATCGGTCTGGGCCACAACATGCTCATCGGCTTCATGACCTGGGAAGGTTATAACTATGAGGACGCCGTTCTGATCAACGAGCGTCTGGTCAAGGAAGATCTCTACACCTCCATCCATATCGAAGAATATGAGACGGATGCCCGTGAGACCAAGCTCGGGCCCGAAGAGATCACCCGTGATATCCCCAACGTCTCCGAAGACGCTGTCAAGGATCTGGACGAATACGGCATCATCCGCATCGGCGCCGAAGTGCGCAGCGGTGATATCCTGGTCGGTAAGGTCACCCCGAAGGGCGAGACCGAGCTGACTGCCGAAGAGCGTCTGCTCCGCGCCATCTTCGGTGAGAAGGCGCGCGAAGTGCGTGATACTTCTCTGAAGGTTCCCCACGGCGAAGGCGGCATCATCGTGGATGTCAAGGTCTTCACCCGTGAAAATAAGGACGAGCTTGCCCCCGGCGTCAATCAGACCGTGCGCGTCTACATTGCTCAGAAGCGTAAGATCTCCGTCGGTGACAAGATGTCCGGCCGCCATGGTAACAAGGGTGTTGTCAGCCGCATCCTGCGCGCTGAGGATATGCCCTTCCTGCCCGACGGCACCCCGCTGGATATCGTGCTGAATCCGCTGGGCGTTCCCTCCCGTATGAATATCGGTCAGGTGCTTGAAGTGCACCTCGGTATCGCGGCGAGGACCCTTGGCTGGCATATCGCCACCCCCGTCTTCGACGGCGCCCGCAAGGAAGATATCGAAGAATGCCTCAAGATGGCCGGCCTCCGTCCGGACGGCAAGACCATCCTGTACGACGGACGTACGGGCGATCAGTTTGAGAACCCCGTCACCGTGGGTATCATGTACTTCCTGAAGCTGCACCATCTGGTCGATGACAAGATGCATGCCCGTTCCACCGGCCCCTACTCCCTCGTCACGCAG
Source organism: uncultured Clostridia bacterium (assembly GCA_937907055.1). GTDB lineage: Bacteria > Bacillota > Clostridia > Christensenellales > Aristaeellaceae > ZC3RG03. The sequence goes on from CALCTW010000087.1 coordinate 29,450, forward strand.
CAGCCTCTGGGCGGTAAAGCGCAGTTCGGCGGCCAGCGTTTCGGTGAAATGGAAGTCTGGGCGCTGGAAGCCTACGGCGCTGCCAATACCCTGCAGGAGATCCTGACCGTCAAGTCCGATGACGTCGTGGGCCGCGTGAAGACCTACGAATCCATCATCAAGGGTCAGAACATCCCCGCGCCCGGTGTGCCTGAGTCCTTCAAGGTTCTGATCAAGGAACTGCAGTCCCTGGGCCTCGATATCCGCGTACTGGATGAGAACAAGAACGAGATCGAGATCAAAGAACTCGATGACGAGGATGATGACAACGGCGCGCTGCCCGGCGGCCGCGAGTCCATCGCCATCGAAGATGAGACCGGCGATTCCTCCATGGATGATGTGGAAGAGATCGATATCGGCGATGATGATATCTCGCTGGATGATGACTTCGGTGATTTCGACGACGAAATGGACGAAGACATCGGCCTCGATGACGACGATCTGTGAGCAACAACCTGAACCATTCAGACGATCAAGTCTTATCCGGAGGGAGAACTGTCAATGTTTGAACTGACCAATCTGGATTCCATACAGATCGGCATGGCCTCGCCTGAACAGATCCGCGCGTGGTCTCACGGCGAAGTGACCAAGCCTGAAACGATCAACTACCGCACCCTCAAGCCTGAAAAAGACGGTCTTTTCTGCGAAAAGATCTTCGGGCCCACCAAGGACTGGGAGTGCACCTGCGGCAAGTACAAGCGCATCAAGTACCGTGATAAGGAAAAGGTGTGCGATAAGTGCGGCGTGCAGATCACCCGCGCCAAGGTGCGCCGTGAGCGCATGGGCCACATCGAGCTGGCCGCCCCTGTCAGCCACATCTGGTATTTCAAGGGCATCCCGTCCCGTATGGGCATGCTGCTGGATGTGTCTCCCCGCGCGCTTGAAAAGGTGCTTTACTTCGCGTCCTACATCGTGCTGGATGCCGGTAACATCGAAAATACCAAGGTCTCCGTCAACGAACTGCTGACGGACAGCAAGTACCGTTCCATCATGGCCCTGTCTGCCGAGGAGCGCGGCTCCTTCAAGGCCGGCATGGGCGCGGAAGCGGTCAAGGAAATGCTGCAGAAGCTGGATCTTGAAGAACTGTCCGTTTCTCTGAAGAAGGAGATCGCCTCCCTCATCGAAAAGGAACGCGACAAGGAGACCGAAGGCCAGAAGCGCACCCACGCCATCAAGCGTCTGGAGGTCGTGGAGTCCTTCCGTCTTTCCAATAACAAGCCCGAATGGATGATCATGGACGTCGTGCCCGTCATCCCGCCGGATCTGCGCCCCATGGTGCAGCTCGACGGCGGCCGTTTCGCCACCAGCGATCTGAATGACCTGTACCGCCGCGTGATCAACCGCAACAACCGCCTCAAGCGCATGCTGGAACTGGGCACCCCCGATATCATCGTGCGCAATGAAAAGCGTATGCTGCAGGAAGCCGTCGACGCCCTGATCGACAACGGCCGCAGAGGCCGTCCGGTCACCGGCCCCGGCAACCGCGCCCTCAAGTCTCTGTCCGATCTGCTCCGCGGTAAGCAGGGCCGTTTCCGTCAGAACCTGCTGGGCAAGCGTGTCGACTATTCCGGCCGTTCCGTTATCGTCGTCGGTCCTGAACTCAAGCTGCATCAGTGCGGTCTTCCCAAGGAGATGGCGCTGGAGCTGTTCAAGCCCTTCGTTATGGAACGCCTCGTCAACCTCAAGCTCGCGCATAACGTCAAGGCCGCCAAACGCGCCGTTGACAAGCTCAAGCCCGAGGTGTGGGATATCCTCGAAAACGTCATCAAGGAGCATCCCGTTCTGCTGAACCGCGCGCCTACCCTTCACCGTCTGGGTATCCAGGCGTTCGAGCCCGTGCTCGTTGAAGGCCGCGCCATCAAGCTGCACCCCCTGGCCTGTACCGCCTACAACGCCGACTTCGACGGCGACCAGATGGCTGTTCACGTACCGCTCTCCATGGAAGCTCAGGCCGAAAGCCGCTTCCTCATGCTGTGCGCCAACAACATCATGAAGCCGCAGGATGGTAAGCCCGTTATCTCTCCCACCCAGGACATGGTTATCGGCTGCCACTACCTGTCTCTGGTCCGCGAGGATGTGCCCGGTGTCGGCCGCACCTTCTCCGATATGGACGAAGCGCTCATGGCCTATCAGTGCCATGAGATCACCCTGCAGACCCCGATCAAGGTCCGCGTCATCCGCTCCTTCGAGGGCGTGACCGAACGCCGCCTGATCGACTGCACCCTGGGCCGCCTCATCTTCAATGATGTCGTTCCGCAGGATCTGGGCTTCCAGAAGCGCGAATGCCTGGACGATATGTTCAAGCTGGAGATCGACACCGTTGTTGTGAAGGGCACCCTGGGCAAGATCGTTGATAAGTGCTTCCATCGCCACGGCGCCAACAAGACCGCCGAAGTGCTGGATGACATCAAGCATCTGGGCTACAGCTATTCCACCCGCGGCGCCATCACGGTGTCCGTCAGTGATATCATCGTTCCTCAGGAAAAGGCGCAGTGGCTGCAGGATGCCGACGACAAGATCGCGGCCATCCAGAAGCGCTACCGCAGAGGTCTTCTTTCCGAGGACGAGCGTTACCGTCAGGTCATCGACCTGTGGAACGACACCACCAACCGCCTGAAGAAGCGCGTCATGGAAGTGCTTCCCGCCACCAACCCCATCAGCATGATGACCGGTTCCGGTGCCCGTGGTAGCGCCGCTCAGGTCAACCAGCTGGCCGGTATGCGCGGTCTGATGGCTTCTCCTTCCGGACGTACGGTCGAGCTGCCTATCCGCGCCAACTTCCGTGACGGTCTGGATGTTCTGGAATTCTTCATGTCCTCTCACGGTTCCCGTAAGGCTCTGGCTGATACCGCTCTTCGTACGGCTGACTCTGGTTACCTTACCCGCCGTCTGGTGGATGTTTCCCACGCCTGCATCGTCCGTGAGACCGACTGCTTCGAGAATCGCGGCGAAAAGGTGCGCGGCATCACCGTTGAGCCCATCGGTGAGGTCGAGGCGATGGATGACCGCGTACGCGGCCGCTACAGCGCCGAGGATGTCTATCATCCCGTGTCCGGCGAGTTGCTCGTCCGCGCCAATGAGATGATCGACAACGAAAAGGCTGTCATGATCAAGGATGCCGGCATCAAGAAGATGCAGGTCCGCAGCGTGCTTACCTGCCGTGCCACCCACGGTGTCTGCGCCCGCTGCTACGGTATGAACCTGGCCCACGGCGGCAATGTGGATATCGGCGAAGCCGTCGGTATCATTGCTGCTCAGGCTATCGGTGAACCCGGTACCCAGCTTACCATGCGTAACTTCCACTCCGGCGGCGTTGCCAACGTTGAGGATATTACCCAGGGTCTTCCCCGCGTCGAAGAACTGTTCGAAGCGCGCAAGCCCAAGCATGAGGCTGTGCTGGCCGAGATCTCCGGTATCGTCTCCCTGCAGGAGAACAAGAAGAAGCGTGAAGTCGTCATCACCTCTGATGATGATCCTTCCGAAAAGAAGGTCTATTCCATCCACTACGCCGCGCGTCTCGCGGTCGAGGACGGCGCTCATGTCAACGCCGGTGATGAACTGGTGACCGGTTCCGTCAATCCTCACGACCTGCTGCGCATCCTCGGTGTCAAGGCTGTTCAGGAGTACCTGCTGAAGGAAGTTCTGGAAGTCTACTACAGCCAGGGCGTGCGTATTGCCGATAAGCACATCGAAGTCATCGTCCGTCAGATGCTGCGCAAGGTGCGCGTTGAAGACAACGGCGATACCGATCTGCTCCCCGGCAGTCTGGTGGATATCATGCAGTTCGAAGAAGCGAACGAGAAGACCATCATGGAAGGCGGCCGTCCCGCTGTTGCCAAGCGTATCCTGCTGGGCATCACCAAGGCTGCTCTGGCCACGGATTCCTTCCTCTCCGCCGCTTCCTTCCAGGAGACCACCCGTGTTCTTACCGAAGCCGCCATCAAGGGCAAGGTAGACCCGCTCCTCGGCCTGAAGGAGAATGTCATCATCGGCAAACTCATTCCCGCCGGTACCGGTCTGCGCCGTTACAAGAACATCGAACTGCAGGAAACTTATTGATCGCAGTTTCAATAACAAAGCCGCCCTTCCTCGAAAGAGGAAGGGCGGTTTTCGCGTGGCGGCGCGCGATGCCGGTCACGGATCATACAAAGCAATCATGAAATACGAGAAAAACGGCGGAAGATGGCTTTACCGGAACAAAAATAAAACCATAACCCTTCTGAGCGGGACCGGGTATCAATGACTTGGTGTAACCCTGAAGAGTGACTTTGTTCACAGTATACACGATGAAGGATCCGGTGTTAATACAGAAGATAGGAAATAATCAGCAACAGAATAAACAGTAACAGAATGATTGACGCGGTGGTTCGGAAACGGGAGTTTTCATCCGCGTCAGGTTTTCGCGTCCCTGTCCGGCAGGGTGATGCTGATCGGGAAAATCAAAAATGGGACGGCGCGTTTTGCGCCGTCCCGTGCTTTTATATGAGTCAGATGGATGATTTTTTCATCCGTTTGCGGTATTTTTCTTTGTCTTCATACATCTTGCGGTCCGCGGCAACGGAAAGCTCATGCATGGTGGCCGCGGGCATATCCTTCGCGGTGACATAGCCGATGGAGATGGACAGGTGCTTCACCTGATGCCCGTGCCAGTTTTCCAGCACGCTCTGGAAATGGTTCCGGGCTTTTTCGAATGTAGGCTCGTCCGCGCGCATCAGCACCACGAACTCATCGCCGCCGATCCTGTAGCAGCGTCCCATCGCGCCGAAGCATTCCCGGATGCACGCGGCGGTACCGTACAGCAGTTCGTCGCCGGCTTCATGCCCCATCGTGTCGTTGGTGATCTTCAGGTCGTTCGCGTCCATGGCCATGTACACCATGTCTTTGTGATCGGCTTCCATCTCCCGCACATCCTGCTCATAGGCCATGCGGTTATACAGACCGGTCAATTGATCGGTGATGCTGGCGTTGTGGGCTTCCAGCTGCAGGATATAGGGCCGGATATTCACCTTGGACATGTAGAAGATCAAAAACTGTCCCAGGATGCCGAACGACAGGGCATTGTACATGTTCATGTCCAGCGGACGGCCCGTCTGCTTCAGCGAGGCGGCGACGCAGAACCCGATGACGCTCAGGAGGCTGATCAGGCTCAGGTGCCAGGGCTTGGCGATCACGAGCAAGGGCAGCAGCAGGAGCATGGGGAAGAAGGTGACCGCCATATCGGTGGGGTTCAGTACAGGGCCAATCAGAACGCCAAAGGTGAGCAGCAGAAAGCTCAGAAGATAGATGAGCGGCATCAGCAGACGGTGCCCGGGCTTGACGATCGTGGTAAGCAGGGCGGCGCTGATGCCAAAGGCCAGCGACAGCGCGCCGTATACGATCCGGTTCACCTGCACCATCTCCACGGAGAAGGTGGCAATGAACTGCGCGCCCAGATAGAGGAAGGCAACGATCGACGCGATCTGCCACACACGGTGGTTGCGCTTCATCAGGCTGTCCTTCACATTGGCCAGCTGCTCCGGGGTGTACATATAGCTTTTAAAATATTGTTTCAGCTTTTCCAGCATAGGATCCCTTTCTGAATGTCGGAAGAGGATCGGAGCCTGCCTTTATGAAAAAGCAGGCTCAGGAATGGGTAAAATGAGTGCCGCGGAAAGGCTGTCAGTTCCTCAGGCTGTGCAGAGGCGCGGGGATCCTTCCGCCGCGGGCGATGAACGCCTCGCTGGAGAAGGGATGCACGGCGATGACAGGCGCGTGGCCCAGCAGGCCGCCGAATTCCACATTGTCGCCCACAGTCTTGCCGGGAGCGGGGATCACACGCACGGCGGTGGTCTTGCTGTTCACCATACCGATGGCGGCTTCGTCCGCGATGATGGCGCTGATGGTGGCCGCGCTGGTGTCGCCCGGGATGGCGATCATATCCAGACCCACAGAGCATACGCAGGTCATGGCTTCCAGCTTATCCAGCTGCAGCGCGCCGGCAGCGGCCGCGTTGATCATGCCGATGTCCTCGCTCAGCGGGATGAAGGCGCCGCTCAGACCGCCCACATGGCTGCTGGCCATCACGCCGCCCTTTTTCACGGCGTCGTTCAGCAGTGCCAGGGCCGCGGTGGTGCCGTGAGTGCCGCAGCGCTCCAGGCCCATTTCCTCCAGGATGTGCGCCACAGAGTCGCCCATCGCGGGGGTGGGGGCGAGGGAAAGATCCACGATGCCGAAGGGCACGCCCAGACGGCGGCTGGCCTCTCTTGCAACCAGCTCACCCACACGGGTCACGCGGAAGGCGGTGCGCTTGATGGTCTCCGCCACTTCGTCAAACGGCAGGCCGCGCACAGATTCCAGCGCTGTCTTGACAACGCCCGGGCCGCTGACGCCCACGCTCACCGCGCAGTCGCCCTCGCCGGGGCCCCAGAAAGCGCCGGCCATGAAGGGGTTATCCTCCACAGCGTTGGAGAAGATGACCAGCTTGGCGCAGCCAAGGCCGTCCTGATCTTTGGTCTTTTCCGCCAGTTCCTTGATCTTTTCGCCGCACAGCTTTACGGCGTCCATATCGATACCAGCCTTGGTGCTGGCCACGTTCACGCTGGCGCACATCAGCTCGGTGGTGCTCAGCGCCTCGGGCAGGCTTTCGATCAGGCGGCGGTCCGCCTCGGTCATGCCCTTGGGCACCAGCGCGGTATAGCCGCCGATGAAATTGACACCGGTCTCATGCGCCGCGCGGTCCAGCACCTTCGCCAGCGGCAGGGGGCTGTTGATCGCGCCGGTGATCAGGCTGATGGGGGTCACGCTGATGCGCTTGTTCACGATGGGCACGCCGAATTCGCGTTCGATATCTTCACCGGTCTTCACCAGCTTTTCGGCCTGCCTGGTGATGCGGTCATACACCTTATCGCAAAGGCGCTTTTCGTCATCGCACGCGCAGTTGAACAGGCTGATGCCCATGGTGATAGTGCGCACGTCCAGCTTTTCGCGGTCGATCATGCGCAGGGTCTGCAGAATTTCACCTGTATTGATCATTTTTTATTCCCTCAGCTTCTTGTTCTCAGATCTGGTGCATCGCGTCGAAGATCTCGCTGCGCTGGATGCGGATCTGCAGGTTCAGGGTGCTGCCCAGCTTGTTCAGGGCATCGGTCAGCGTTTCAAAGGGGCAGGAAGGGGCAGTGATGTCCACCACCATGATCATATTGAAATAACCGTCCACGATGGTCTGGCTGATATCCAGAATGTTGACCTCGTACTGCCACAGCACATTGCTCACCTGCGCGATGATGCCCTTGCAGTCCTTACCCAGAACAGTGACGACGGCTTTGGATAAATTGCTCATGTTTCTTGCACCTCACAAAGAATGATATATATACAATCCTATCATACCGCAAACCCGTGTAAAATACAAGGTTCGCGGCCTTTTTCCCGTGCTCTTTCACGGTGATTTCGCGGCAAGATCCCCGTGTTCGCTTACAAAAACCGCGCGAATGCAAAATGCGCATACAAATTCAGGCTTTTATCCCTGTTTTTTCGTTGATGGTGCAAAATGTATGCTTGTTTATTGTGCCCGCCTGTGTTAAAATGCATTTAACATAAAGATAATAATCAATGATGATCCTATCATCCGGAGGCATTGCGAATGAAAAAACAGGTATTCAATCCCTATCTGCCCAGTTATGAGTATATTCCGGACGGCGAGCCCCGTGTATTTGAAGGCCGGCTTTATATCTATGGCAGCCACGACCGTTTTAACGGCGATGTCTATTGCCAGAATGATTATGTGTGCTGGTCCGCGCCGGAGGATGATCTGTCCGACTGGCGTTATGAGGGCGTGATCTTCAAAAAGACGCAGGATCCCCGCAATGCCGACGGCGCGCACGCGCTGTGGGCGCCGGATGTCTGTCAGGGTCTGGACGGCCGGTATTATCTGTATTACTGCCTTGATTTCCTCAAGGAGATCGGTGTGGCGGTCGCGGATCGCCCGGCCGGCCCCTATGAGTTCCTCGATTTTGTCCGCTGGCCGGATGGCCGCGTCCTCGGTACGGGGGATGATATCCGCCAGTTCGATCCCGGCATTTTCATCGATGATGACGAGCGCGTGTATCTTTTCTCCGGAAACAGCCCGCGCTATGCCTCCATGCCCAATGTGGATAAGAACAGCCAGAAGATGGAGCTGGAGCGCGATATGATCACGGTCAAATCCGCGCCGGTCATCAACCTGCCCATCATCACCGATGCCCCCGGCACCGAGTACGCGGAGCATCCCTTCTTCGAGGCCAGTTCTGTCCGCAAGATCAACGGCAAGTATTATTTCATCTACAGTTCCACCTGGATGCACGAGCTTTGCTGGGCCGTGGCCGATACCCCGCTGGGCGATTACCGCTTTGGCGGCGTGCTGGTCAGCAATTCCGATATCGGGGCGAACGGCAACACCGAGGCCCTCAATTACCGCGGCAACACCCACGGCAGCGTGGCCTGTGTGGGCGGCAAGTGGTATGTCTTCTATCATCGTCAGACCAACCGCCATTTCTTCTCCCGTCAGGCCTGCGCGGAGGAGATCCGCTTTGACGGCGAGCGCTTCTATCAGGCGGAGGTCACCTCCTGCGGCCTGAACGGCGGCCCCCTGAAGGATCAGGGCACCTATGAGGCCCGCATCGCCTGCCACCTTTACAGCAAGAACGGCACCACGGAAAGCCTGGCGGAGCAGCAGGATGAAAATCATCCCGCCTTCACGCAGGAAGGCGCGGACCGCGAGGATACCCCCAACCAGTACATCAATAATATGCGCGACGGCGCGACAGCCGGTTACCGCTATTTTGATTTCGTTTCCGCGAACCGCGTCGCGGTATCCGTGCGCGGCACAGCCACGGGCGCTTTTGTTGTGCGCGATGAACGCGGCGGCAATATCGTGGCCCGTATCCCGGTCGCGCCCTCTGAAAACTGGGCTTCCTTTGACGCCCCGCTTTCGATCGCGCCCGGCAGACATCCGCTCTATTTCACCTATGAGGGTGAAGGCGCGGCGGATCTGTATTCGTTCACGCTGTCCGAGGTGTGATCTCATCCGGTACGGATCAGGATCATGACCGAATAAACACATATCAAAAGAGGAACTGCCGCTCAGGACAGTTCCTCTTTTATATCCCCTGTCAGGGGGAATGATCACTTGTTGAAGATGGCTTCCACCTTTTCCAGCTGTTCGCGGATCTTCAGGTGCTGGGGGCACTTGCGCTCGCAGAAGCCGCAGTTCTTGCAGGCATCGTGCAGCTTGCCGCCCTTCTTTACATATTCGTTGAACATGTGCTGCGCGTGTCCGGTGAGGCCGTACACATTGTGATAGGTGTACATGTTGAAGATCGCGGGGATCTCGATGCCGGCGGGGCAGGGCTGGCAGTAGCGGCAGCCGGTGCAGTACAGCTCGCTGAACTTCTTCAGATCTTCCATCGCGTTGCCCAGCTGCTTCCATTCCTCGGCGGAGAAGGTGGTTTCGGAGGAGGCCAGCGCGGTGTTCTTCTTCACCATGTCCAGCGTCTGCATGCCGGAGAGGGCGCAGTTCAGATCGGGATTGCCCAGCACGAACTTGAAAGCCAGCTCATAGGTGGGGATCGTCGCACCGCCGGTCAGCTTGGCGTACAGCTCGGTAGGGGCTGCCAGACGGCCGCCGCCCACAGGGCCCATGGCCACCGTGCCCAGACCCTTGCTCTGCGCGTAGGTCAGCATCTGCTCATTGCTGCGGTCCAGCAGGTTGTACTGCACCAGCATGCTCTCCATGGGCACGCCGCGCTCTTCGGCGGTATCGATGATATATTTGATGGCGGAGGGATCGTCGTGGAAGGAGAAGGAGATGTGACGGATCAGGCCTTCTTCCTTGCACTTGCGGGCGTCGGTCAGCAGATCCTGCGCCAGAATGATCTCATCGAACTTGGCGCGGCTGATGCCCCAGAAATGATAGAAATCCACATGATCGGTATCCATGTTTTTCAGGCTGCTTTCCAGCTGACGCTTGAAATCGCCCGGCTTCTTGGCCACCTCGGTGGGGAACTTGGTGGAAAGCAGCACCTTGTCACGGAAGTTCTTCACGCCGTGTCCCAGCGCGGCTTCGCTGTTCTTGTTGCAGTAGTAGGGGGCGCTGTCAAAGTAGTTCACGCCCTGCGCGTAGGCTTCCGCCAGCATCTCGTCGGTCTTTTCCAGGTCCACAAACATTTTGCCGTCTTTTTCATACTCCGGGAAGCGCATGCAGCCAAAGCCCAGCGCGGAGATTTTTTCTCCCGTACGGCCAAAATCTCTGTAATTCATTGTATCCCTCCATGATCTTGCGATTGTAAAAACATTCGGACAGAACAGACGGGGCAGGATCCGTGAGCGGTTCTTTTCTTAATTCCGTGCGGAGAACCGGACGGAACGCTGATCCGGGCGGATTGAAAAAATATCTGTTCATATCCTTTTCTATTCTACAGGATGCGATCGCAAAAATCAAGCCCGCATTTCATTTGTGTTCTGGTACGAGTATTCATAAGGGATTTGATAAAAATATATTTTCCCGACACCAAATACACATATTTCGCTTGAATACTTCAAAATCCACACATTCGATTTATCTCCTGTTATCGCCTACAATATAGGCGCAAGGAGGCGATAACTATGAAAGAAAAAGAAAATACTTTTACTTGGACGATTTTGAGCACAGATTACTGGTCGGGTGTCTTATGACGGCTCGGAACGAGTACATTCACGAGGACAAACCGATTGAGGATGTCAACGGACTGATATTGAAAATCATTGATGCACCTTCAAAGAAGCTGCGTGTCATAAAGGTGGAAGCTTAATGGAAAAGTACATCATTGATGAACGTATCGGGCTGAAATATGAGCTTGTCGGAGATTACTACCTCGTCGCCGATGACGACGAACCGCCGAAACGTTCCATCGGGATATGGGGCCAGAGGCACCTATGGTATCTGAAACAGCACCGCATAGCTATTTATA
>CALCTW010000088.1 GCA_937907055.1 uncultured Clostridia bacterium
GCCGTAGATGGACTGGTCGTCGTCGCCCACCACGCACACGTTTTTCTTATCGCCCGCGAGCAGGCGCACCAGCATATACTGCGCCATGTTCGTGTCCTGATATTCGTCCACGAGTATGTAGGAAAACCTGCGCCGATAGCTGTCCAGCACCGGGGGATGCTCCGAGAAGAGCTCGAGCGTCTTTAAGATCAGGTCGTCAAAGTCCAGCGCGTTGAGCGTCTTCAGGCGGATCTCGTATTCATTGAACACATCATGGATCAGCTGACAGCGGCGGTCACGCCCGCCAACGCTACGAACAAGACGGTTACTTGGACATCCTCCAAGACCTCCGTGGCGAAGGTGGACGCGAACGGTCTGGTGACGGCCCTCAAGAAGGGAACCGCGGTCATTACCGCGACTATCAAGGACGGCGACAAGACCTGGACGGCGACATGCAAGATCGAGGTCAAAAAGGTCGACAAGAAGGTCACAAAGATCACGGCGAAGCCCAAGAAGCTGACACTGAAGAAGGGCGAAAAGGGATCCGTGAAGCTGACCTTCAAGCCCACGGGTGTGTACAACAACAAGGTGAAGTGGTCCACAAGCAACAAGAAGATCGCGACGGTATCCAAATACGGCGTGATCACGGCCAAGGGCAAGGGCAAATGCAGCATCACCGCCACGGCGACCGACGGCAGCAAGAAGAAGGTCGTCATCAAGATCACGGTCAAATAAATTTCGCAGCGGTACGGGAGAACTTCCCGTACCGCTGCGTTACGTTGTCATGGTGTTGTATGAAAAGCCGATGTGGTGTCAACCGGTATCAGTTGGATGACGTTACGGAGAGCTTCAATCCATGCTGATCGAAAATCCGCAGCAAGGTATTCGGATTGAGGGTGTCACCGGGGACGGCTTCGACTGACACGCCGGACCGGCAGGGACATCTCTCATGTTGTCCGCCTCTGCCGACCTGTGAAAATGATCCGACATAATTTTGCAAAAGAAACTCCCTGAAACCCTTGTCAAATCAAAGGGAACATGATATACTCACCCGGTACGCGCCGCGTACGATCAGAAGTGGCGAAAGCCTCGAAAGAAGGGTTTTAACGAAAAGAGTGGCAACAGCCGGCAGGTGCCGAAATCCTTTGGAATCCAAGGGGTTTGTGCGCCGTATGCCCGGTCTGTTTGTTCCACTCTTTTCTTCTGCCCGGAAAGCAAAGGGAGCCTGAAGATGGCGAAAGATGAACTGGCCGGTGTTGTGGAGCCGAAATGCCGCCGGATCGCGGATCAGATGAACTTTGAGCTGGTGGATGTGTGTCTGGACAAAGAACCCACGGGGAAATACCTCCGGATCTACATCGATAAGCCCGAAGGCATCACGCTGGATGACTGCGAGGTCTATCACAAGGCGATCCGCCCGCTGCTGGAAAGCTACGATTACGACTTCATGGAAGTCTCCTCTCCGGGGATCGACCGTCCCCTGAAGAAGGACCGCGATTTTGAACGGAATATCGGCTGCGAGATCGAGATCCACCTTTTCCGGCCGATCGAGGGGACGAAGCTTTTCACCGGCATTCTGGCCGGGCTGGACGGCGATGAGATCCTGCTGGATACGCCCGCGGGTGAAAAGCGGATCCCGCGCAAGGCGGCTTCCCTGGTGAAACCGGTCGTGGATATGGAAGGAATCGAGGATGTGGACCTTTCCGGGGATGACGGAGATCCGGACGACGGATCAGACAACGAATAACTGTAAGACAGGAAAGCGGGGAACAATGCAATGAAAACGACGAAGAAGCCTACCAACGAACGCAATAACGCCGAGGTCGCGGCCGCGATCCGGATGCTGGCCAAGGAAAAGGAGATCAGCGAGGACGTTCTGTTCAAAACGATCGAAGAGGCACTCAAGGCCGCCTATAAAAAGAACCTTCCGCGAGATGCCGTGTGTCCCGGTAATCTGGATGTCACGGTGAACCGGCAGACCGGCGAGATGACGGTCTATGCCCGGAAGCTGATCCTGGAGGAGGTCGAGGATACCGCCAACCAGATCACGCTCGAAGAAGCGCAGAAGATCAACCCGAACTACCAGATGGGCGACATCGCCGAGGTCAATGTGACGCCTCAGGGCTTCCTGCGCGTCGCCGCGCAGACGGCGAAGCAGGTCATCATCCAGCATATCCGCGAGGCGGAACGCGGCAAGATTTATGACGAGTTCTCCGAGAAGGAAAGCGAGATCCTGACGGGGATCGTGCAGCGCATCGAGCCCAAGGTCGTCTATGTCGATCTGGGCCGTACGGAAGGCGTTCTGGAGCAGGATCAGATGATCCCGGGCGAAGTCTTCCACGATGACGACCATATCAAGGTCTACGTCCTCGAAGTCCAGCGGAGCAACAATTCCGCCGGTTATATGCCTCAGGTGTATGTCAGCCGCATCCATCCGAATCTGGTCAAGCGCCTGTTCGAAATGGAAGTGCCCGAGATCGCGACCGGTGTTGTACAGGTCAAGTTCATCGCGCGTGAAGCCGGCAGCCGCACAAAGATGGCGGTGACTTCCACCGATCCGCTTATCGATCCTGTTGGCGCGTGCGTCGGCCCCCGCGGCACCCGTGTGGACAAGGTCGTAAGCGAACTGAAGAACGAGAAGATCGATATTATCAAGTGGTCTACCGATCCCGCCGAGTTCGTGGCCAACGCGCTGAATCCCGCGCATGTCGTGAGTGTGTTTATCACGGAATCTGAGAAGATCTGCCGTGTAGTGGTACCGGATAATCAACTCAGTCTCGCGATCGGCAAGGAAGGTCAGAACGCGCGTCTTGCAGCCAAACTTACCGGCTGGAAGATCGATATCAAGAGCCAGACACAGGCCGCTGAACTGATGGGTCAGGAACTGCCCCAGCTCCAGGAAGGCAATGGTCAGGTAATTGCGGATGAATATGAATCCGATGACTATACAGTTGCCCTGGATGATGATGACATCTTATAAGAGGTTTTCATGAAAACAAAGAAAATCCCGATGCGTATGTGTCTGGGTTGCCGTGAGATGAAAGAGAAAAAATCTCTTCTGCGAATTGTGAAATCACCGGAAGGAGTTGTTTCTCTGGATGTGACCGGACGAAAGCCAGGACGCGGCGCTTATGTCTGCAAGGATAAGGAATGCCTTCAGAAGGCGATCAAACAACGCCAGATCGAGCGCGCCTTTGAATGTGGACTAAGCGAAGAAATGAAGGCAGCTTTACAGCAGCAGATGGAGCAACTGAATGAATGCTAAGCTGCTCGGTATGATCGGTTTAGCCAAACGGGCCGGAAAACTTGTAAGCGGTACGGATACCGTTATGAGACTGATTCGTTCCGGAAAGGCAAAAATGGTGCTTCTTGATCGCGGAGCCTCGGAAAATTCAAAGAAGCAGATCACAGACAAATGTGAGACTTACAAGGTCACGCTCTGTGAATTGGACGAAGGATTATTGGATGCTGCGATCGGTGAAAGCGGCAGAATGACAGCAGCGATCAATGATGAGCAGTTTGCGAAAACAATTAGAAATCTGATTTGACGGACATTGTCCTGAGAATAAATGGTTATTCACGGGTATGGGGAAACCAGGTAGCCCGTAAAAATGCGGAGGACGAGCATTATATGGCAAATGTAAAATTGTCAGACTTGACCAAGGAGATCGGGCAGCGTACAGGTGAGATGCTGAAGGATACCGAGAACATCAAGAAGAGTGTTGATGTTCTGCTCAGCAAATTGCGTAAGCAGGAAACTCAGTTCAAGCACGCTGAGGAAGAAGAAAACCAGCGTAAGCAGGAAGAAGAAAAGAAAGCGTTGCTCAAACAGCAGACCAAAGCCTGGACAATGCCGGATGATGAAGAAAAGCCTGCCAACGAAAAGGTTGCCGCTGCGGAAAAGAAAGCCGAGGAAAAGTCTGTCAAGCCGGAAACTGTCGTGAAGAAGGAAGAAAAGCCTGCAGAAGTAAAAGCGGCACCGGTAGAAAAGGTTGAGAAGGTACAGGAAACTGTTGCTCAGCCGGTAGAAAAGAATGATAAAGAAATGGAAAAGGCTGCTGTACAGCCCGCGAACACACCGCGGCCTGTAACTCCCGCGCCTGCTAACCGTCCGCAGAATAATCAGGCGCGTCCTGTTCCTGCACAGGGGCAGGTGGCTCGTCCGGTAAATGGCCCGTATGGCCGCCCTGCCAATGGTCAGCCCGGACAGTATGGCCGTCCCGCGAACGGACAGCCCGGACAGTATGGCCGTCCCGCGAATGGACAGCCCGGACAGTATGGTCGTCCCGCAAACGGTCAGCCCGGACAGTATGGCCGTCCCGCGAACGGTCAGCCCGGACAATATGGTCGTCCCGCGAATGGTCAGCCCGGACAGTATGGCCGTCCCGCGAATGGCCAGCCCGGTCAATTTGGCCGTCCCGCGAACGGACAGGCCGGTCAGTACGGCCGTCCCGCTGCCGGCCCTGCTAATGGGGCTCCCCGTCCCGCAAACGGACAGGGCCGTCCCGGACAGGGACCTGCAGGTCGCCCGGCCCCCGCTCGCCGTGCTCCTGCTGCTGATCTTGCTCCGATCATGGAGAAGGAACGCGTAAGCAACTATGATCCGAACAAGAAGAATTATGTGCGCCAGCATGATCCGGAGCATGTGGCAAAGAATCGTAAGCAGCTTCAGAAGGAAAACCTGAACGCAAACGGTTATGATGATGATAACGTGCGTGGCGGTAAGCGCAAGCCTGCCAAGAAGCAGATGAGCGCGCAGCAGATGATGGCTCCGATCAAGATCGAAAAGGCCTTCATGACTGCCGAGACCATCACTGTTAAGGATCTTACCGAACGTATCGGTAAGCCGGCCGGCGAGATTCTGAAGAAGCTTCTGATGCTGGGTATCATGAGCAATATCAACAGCGAGCTGGATTATGATACCGCTTCTCTTGTCTGCAGCGAATTCGGTGTGGAACTCGAAAAGAAGATCGCCGCGACTGCTGAAGATGTACTGATGGATACAGTTGATGTGGAAGACGCGGAAGAGAATCTTCAGGAACGTTCTCCTGTTATTACCATCATGGGTCACGTTGACCATGGTAAGACCAGTCTTCTGGATTTCATCCGCAAGAGCAAGATCAAAGTCACTTCTACCGAAGCCGGCGGTATTACACAGCATATCGGTGCTTATACAGTTGAGCTGAATGACCGCAAGATCACCTTCCTTGATACCCCCGGTCACGAAGCATTTACCGCGATGCGTCTTCGCGGCGCGCAGGCAACAGATATTGCTGTACTGGTAGTGGCTGCAGACGATGGCGTCATGCCGCAGACTGTAGAAGCGATCAATCACGCGCGCGCTGCTGAAGTGCCTGTGATCGTTGCCATCAATAAGATGGATAAGCCCACCGCGAATCCCGATCGCGTTAAGCAGGATCTTACTAAGTATAACCTCGTTCCCGAAGAGTGGGGCGGCGATACGATCATGGTGCCTGTCAGCGCGGTAACCGGTGAGGGTGTTGATACGCTGCTTGAAATGATCCTTCTGCAGGCTGATGTCATGCAGCTGCGCGCCAATCCGGATCGTATGGCTCGTGGTGTTATTATTGAAGCAAAGCTGGATAAAGCACGCGGTCCTCTGGCTACCGTTCTGATCCAGAATGGTACGTTGCATGTGGGAGACAATATCGTCGCCGGTATGGCGTTCGGACGCGTCCGCGCGATGTTGAATGATCGCGGCGAACGTGTAAAGGTCGCAGGTCCTTCCACGCCTGTTGAGGTCAGCGGCTTTACCGATGTTCCTTCCGCGGGCGATGAGATGATCGCTGTTGAAGATGATCGTCTCAGCCGTCAGGTAGTTGAGGAGCGCCGCGATAAGATGAAGGCTGCGCGCATCAGCACGGCGAAAGTGTCTCTTGATAACCTGTTTGCCGGTATTGCTGAAGGCAAGATGCAGACATTGAACCTGATTATCAAAGCTGACGTGCAGGGCAGCGTTGAGGCTGTTAAGCAGGCGCTTGAGAAACTCAGCAATGATGAAGTCAAAGTACGTGTGCTGCACAACGCGGTCGGCGCGATCACACAGGACGACGTCAATCTGGCTTCTGCATTTAACGCGATCATTATCGGCTTCAACATCCGCCCGGATGCAACCGCACGCGATGCTGCTGAAAAGGAAGGCGTTGACATTCGTCTGTATCGTGTCATTTATCAGGCGATCGAAGATGTTGAGAAGGCCATGAAGGGTCTGCTTGCGCCTGAATATAAAGAAGTGCTTCTTGGACACGCGGAGATCCGCAACGTCTTCAAGATCACAGGTGCCGGTACAATTGCCGGTTGCTACATCACTGATGGTAAGGTACAGCGTAACGCTTCCGTCCGTCTGCTGCGTGATAATGTCGTTATTTTCGAGGGCAAGCTTTCTTCTCTGCGTCGCTTTAAGGATGACGTTAAAGAATGCGCTACCGGCTATGAATGCGGTATGAGCCTTGAGAACTTTGCCAATATGCAGGAAGGCGATATTATCGAATGCTTCGTGATGGAAGAGATCGAACGATAAAGGAGCTTCTGATTTGAGTAGTTTTCGTATCGACAGAATCTCAGAAGAAGTGCGTCACGCGCTGGATACGGTTATTCGTGAAATGAACGATCCCCGTATCCAGTGCACCTGGTGCATTACTCACGCGGATGTAACGCGTGACCTGAGATATGCCAAGGTTTATGTGAGTATTCTGGAAGATGAGAAGGGCGATGCTATGATGGCTGCTTTGAAGAAAGCTGCCGGGTTCATTCGGCATGAGTTGGGAAGCAAGGTTGATCTTCGTTATACGCCTGAACTCATTTTTCAGAGAGATAAGAATATCGCTTATGGCGCGCATATCGCCGAAGTGATCAAGAATGTCATTCCGACAAAGCAGGAGGAAAAGGAGAATGCTTCAGTTCAAGAATGACAAGCTGCTGTCCGCTGTTAAAAAAGCGGACAGTTTCTTGTTATGCACACACGTCAGCCCGGACGGGGATGCGATCGGTTCTACTTTGGCAATGGCTTTTTTCCTTGAGGACATGGGGAAGAAAGTAACAGTCGCATGCAGTGATCCGGTACCTTACAGGATGCACTTTCTGCCTTGCTGGGAGATGTTTGTACGTCCGGAGGAACTTGAAGGGAAAAAGTTCGATTGCGCGATCGCGATCGATTGCGCGGAAGAAAGCCGAATGGGTGCTTGCCGCTTTGCTTATAATAAAGCGCCTGTTCGTCTTCAAATCGATCATCACGGGACAAATCCGCTTTATGCCATGGAGAATGAAGTGGATGGCACTGCTGCTGCAGCCGGATGTATCATATGGCGTTTTGCAAAAGCGCTTGATCTGGAAATAACAAAAGATCATGCGGCCTGTCTCTATACGGCAATCAGCAGTGATACCGGTAATTTCTGCTTCGATAATACCGGCAGTGAATGCTTTGAGTGCATTGCAGACCTGATTGATCATGGTTTATCCATCAATGAAGTGGCAAGACCGCTGCACCTCATCAGGGAAGTTCCGCATGTCCGTCTGCTGGCAAAGGCTCTGGATTCACTCAAACTCTGCGGAGACGGTAAGATCGCAGGGATGAGATTGCAAAAGAAAGATTATCTGGATTGCGATGCCGCTCACGAACACAGTGATAAGATCGTAAACTACGCGATGGATCTTGAAGGTGTTGTACTTGCATATATGGCAGATGACACAATGAGAGGCGGTACAAAGTTCTCACTGCGCGCGCAGCCTCCATATAATGTTGCGAAGATCGCCCAAAAATTTGGTGGCGGCGGACATGTCCTTGCTGCCGGTTGTACGATGGATGCGCCAATGGATGAAGCGATCGAGCTGATCGAGAACGCGATGCTGGAGCAGTTAAAGAATGGCTGAATTAAATGGTTTCCTGAATATACTTAAGCCACCGGGAATGAGCAGCGGAGCTGTCGTAGCCTATATCAAGCGCATTGCAGGCTGCCGTGTTGGTCATGCCGGAACGCTCGATCCGGAAGCAGCGGGTGTGCTGCCTGTCATGGTTGGCAGAGCTACACGGCTGCTGGATCATCTTGATGACGCGAAAAAATGCTATATTGGAGAAATCGCGTTTGCCGGTGCTACAACAACGCAGGACGCCCAGGGCGTGATTACGAAACCACCGGCAGGCGTACCTGATGAAGAAACGCTTTTAAAGATTTTGATTT
>CALCTW010000089.1 GCA_937907055.1 uncultured Clostridia bacterium
ACAAGGCGGGCGTCGCCTTCTCCAAGTCCTATGTGGGCTATGTGCACACGGTGGCGCATTCGCTGGGCGGTCAGTACAATATTCCCCACGGCCTGGCCAATTCGGTGCTCCTGCCCTATGTGCTGGAGGAATACGGCGCCGCGGCTGAAAAGAAGCTGCACAAATTGGCAGTGGCGGCAGGGGTGGCCGCGGAAGGGGAATCCGACGCGGAGGCGGCAGGCAAATTCATCCGCGCCGTGCGCGATATGAACCGCCGCATGGACATCCCCGAAAAGCTGGAGGGCATCCGGGAAGAGGATATTCCGCATATGGCCAAAAACGCCGCGAAGGAAGGCAATCCCCTCTACCCCGTGCCGAAGCTGATGAATGCCGGGGAACTGGAGAAATTCTACCATCTGGTGAGAAAATAAAGCTGGAGGTCCATCGACCATGAATGTAGAGCAGATCCTCGAAAAGCAGCGCGCCTATTTTCAGACAGGCGCCACGCTGCCGGTATCCTTCCGCGTGCAGATGCTGAAAAAGCTGTATGCCGCGGTCAAATCCCATGAAAAGGAGATCACAGACGCCCTGACGGCGGACCTGGGCAAGAGCGCCTATGAGGGCTTTATGTGCGAAGCGGGTCTGGTGCTGAGCGAGATCAGCTTCATGATCCGCCACACAAAGCGTTACGCGTCGCGCCATACGGTGTACACGCCTCTGGCGCAGTTCGCCTCGCGCAGCTACACGCAAGCCTCCCCCTACGGTCAGGTGCTGATCATGAGCCCCTGGAACTATCCCTTCCTGCTGACCATCGATCCGCTGGCAGACGCGATCGCGGCAGGCAACACCTGCGTGCTGAAGCCCAGCGCCTATTCCCCGGCGACCGGCGCGCTGATCAAAAAACTGGTGGAAGAGTGCTTCCCGCCGGAATACGTGGCCGTTGTCACCGGCGGCCGCAGGGAAAACGCCGCGCTGCTGGAGCAGAAATTCGACTTCGTGTTCTTCACCGGCAGTCAGGCCGTCGGCAGGGAGGTGCTGCGCCATACCGCCGAAACGCTGACCCCGGCTGTGCTGGAGCTGGGCGGCAAGAGCCCCTGTATCGTGGATGATACCGCAAAGATCCCGCTGGCAGCCAAACGCATCGTATTCGGCAAATATCTCAACTGCGGTCAGACCTGCGTGGCCCCGGATTACATCCTGTGCGACAGCAAGATCCGCGAACAGCTGATCGCCGCCATCAAGCAGGAGATCGTGAAGCAGTACGGCGCGGAGCCCCTGAAGAACAGGGATTATGGCCGGATCGTGAACGCCAAGCATTTTGAGCGCCTTCGCGGCCTGATGCAGAGCGGTGTCACGGTCCACGGCGGACAGACGAACGCCGACACGCTTCAGATCGCGCCCACGGTACTGGACAATGTGTCCTGGTCCGACGCGGTGATGCAGGAGGAGATCTTCGGGCCGCTGATGCCGATCCTGACCTACGACCGGTTGGAGGATGTATTCACCCTGCTGAAGGATCGTCAGAAGCCGCTGGCGCTGTATATGTTCTCCGAAAACCGCGCCAACATCCGCGCGGTCACGGAGCGCCTCTCCTTCGGCGGCGGCTGCGTGAATGACACCATCATCCATCTGGCGACCAGCGAAATGGGCTTCGGCGGTGTCGGCGAGAGCGGCATGGGCACCTACCACGGCAAGGTCGGCTTCGAGGCCTTCTCCCACCGCAAGAGCATCGTGGACAAGAAGACCTGGATGGATCTGCCGATGCGCTATCAGCCCTACAGCAGCAAACTTTATGACAGGCTGCTCCACTTCTTCCTTAAATGATCAAAGATCAAAATATCAACAAACGAGGTGTAATGACCATGAAAAAGATCCTGATCCGTATCCTGATCGTCCTGCTCGCGCTGATCCTGATCGCGGGCATCGCGATCTTTGCCGTGTGGCACAATGAACTTTCCACCTTCTTCAGCATGAAGCAGCTGTGCGCGCGTGATGACGCGCATAAGGACGGCAGCGTGTATGAAATCCATGTGAAGGGCGGTTTCTATCTGGAGGATTACATCGCTCAGGGCGGCTCCAAAACAGACGCCGAGCTGATCGCCTTTATCACCAATCACATCACCAAGGGCCTGATCCCCATGAAGATCAGCGAATCCAGCATCGCCTGCTCCTCCTTCACCGCCAAAACGCCCGACGGTGACCGCCTCTTCGCGCGCAATTATGACTTCTCCAAGACCAACACCTGCATCGTGATCACCGAAGCCAATCCCGGCCGGCACGCGTCCGTCTCCACGGTGGACCTCCAGTTCCTGGGGATCCCCTGCGACGGCGATGTGAGCACCCTGATGCAGAAGATCACCTGTCTGGGCGCGCCGTTCGTGCCGCTGGACGGTGTGAATGACGCCGGCGTGGCCTGCGGCATCTACATGACCTATCAGGGCGAGGGCGGCGTGGCCACCGATCAGAACACGGATAAGCCCGACCTCAACTCCACCATGCTGCTGCGTCTGATCCTGGACTATGCGGATGACGTGGACGAGGCGGTGGAGATCGCCCGGAGCTATGACCTGCACGA
The DNA here is from genome assembly GCA_937907055.1 of uncultured Clostridia bacterium. Classification (GTDB taxonomy): domain Bacteria; phylum Bacillota; class Clostridia; order Christensenellales; family Aristaeellaceae; genus ZC3RG03. Next base: position 2,555 of record CALCTW010000089.1, read on the forward strand.
TTCCGCGAAGACCTCCTTCCACTACATGGTGGCCGATTCCACCGGTCGCAGCGCGGTGCTGGAATGGGTGCATGATACCGACCTGACCGACAACGACGGCGGTCTGCGCGAGCTGGTGGTGACCTATAACGACAACGACGCGCACATCGGCGAGCGTGAGGCCGCCCATGACTGGCAGTGGCTGACCAACTTCATCATCCAGCCCGGTTATTATGAGAATGACGAAGCCAAGGGCGGCTTTGACCGCTACAACCACATCTATGACCGGCTGGTCGTCACCGACGGCGTGCTCGCGGATGAACAGGCCGCCATGGATATCCTGGCGCAGGTGGGCAGACGCACATGGAACCCCGACAGCAATTCCATCACCGTGCACAGCGTGGTGTATAACCTGACGGATAAGACCGCCCTGTGGATCCCCAACGAGCACTATGATGACAAGAACGCAGTATTCACCTACACTGTGAAAAAATAAATATCCGCGCGTCCGAATGATGACCGTTCATGCCGAACCGAATCATGATAAACGCGCGCGGGTCATCAGCCTCAATACCAAACAAAGATCGCCGGAACTGACTGAGATCAGTTCCGGCGATCTTCTTATTCCGGTCGGCATGCCGGATCAGACCGGCGCGATGAACGGGAGTTTATCATGTTCACGAGAGTCACGGCTGCCGCTCCCGCGTTACAGCACCGCGCGCACAACATCGCAGCAGCGCTGCACATCCTCCTCCGTCAGCACCAGCGGCGTGCGCAGCACGATCCGATTGCCTGCCCTACCCAGCAGCACGCGCCGGGCCTTTGCTTCACGGCACACGCGTTCGGCCATGCCCTCCGGCAGCTCCAGGCTGAAGAACAGGCCCTTGCCATAAACGCGGGCCTCGATTCCCTTTTCTCCGGCGATCCGCAGCAGCTCCGCGGCAAACCGCGCGCCCAGGCTTCCGGCATGCTCGACCAGCTTTTCCTCCAGCAGGATATCAAACACCAGGTTCACGATGCCGCACATCAGATCATTATCCGCGCTGCCGCCGGACAGATGGGCGGGCAGGATCTTGGCGGCGATCTCCTTTGTCATCAGCAGCGCGCCCAGGCCGAAGCCGTTGGACATTCCCTTGCCCGCCAGCAGGATATCCGGAATGATCCCGCTCTCCTCATAGGCAAAGAAGGAGCCGGTCTTGCCAAAGCCGGTCTGGATCTCGTCCAGGATCAGCACCACGCCGCGCTCCCGCGTCCACCGCCGCAGCCACTGCCAGTAGGCCGGGCTGGGCGAGGACATGCCGGACGCCTGGTACGGTTCGATGATGACCGCGGCAATATCGGCATAAGCGCGGTCAATGAGGGGCTTCATCTCCGTCAGGAAGTCCTCCGTCAGGGGAAGCTTGGAAAAATCAAGGGAAATCCCCATCTCGGGGTAACGCAGAAGTTGCTGTGCGTACTGTTTCATAACGGGGGGCATTATACCCCCGCAACGTGCCGCTGGCAAGGCAAAACAGCGTTACGCACCCGCTCTGCACTTGCCAAGGCGTGAGATTGTGGTATCATAAACGGCAGATGATGAAATCACTCCTTTCCTGTATTCTGCTGTCCGTTGCGCTGTTGTGTTCCGCCGCCCGCGGTATGATGCCGCAGCAAAGCACGCAGGCTGTCATCGGTGTCACGGATGGCTGGAATTCCTCCAACGTCTCCCTCTCGGTGGTGGAAAAGAACCTCAGCGGGCAATGGCAGCGCGTGCTGGGCCCCATCCCCGGCAGACTGGGGCGCAACGGCACCGTTTGGGGGCTGGGCGTACACGCCAACCCGCGCGGGG
>CALCTW010000090.1 GCA_937907055.1 uncultured Clostridia bacterium
GAGTTGTCTGAAGACAGTTGCTAGAATCGATATAAATATATCGAATAACAATAAATTTATCTTGCAATTTAATAAAACAGGTGGTAACATAACTTGCGTGAGGCGATTTGCCTCCATACGAGAAAACTGAAAACCGAAAGCTGAGAGTAAACATGAACTGCCTGATCGACAGAACAAAAGAATATGTGAGAGAGTTTTTCAAGGGCGAGTACAGCGGCCACGATTACTATCATACGGTACGTGTTTTCGAGCTCGCAAGAAAGATCGCCGAAGAAGAGGGTGCTGATATCGAGATCGTATCGCTGGCGGCATTACTTCACGATGTGGACGACGCGAAAATCTCCCCTGACACATATGCGGGCAAGGTGAATGCGGTTACTTTCCTCAAGAAGGAGCATGTATCCGATGAAGACATAGACAAGATCGTTGAGATCATTGAGCAGGTGTCTTTCTGCGGTGTTGATTCGGCGGTGCCGTCGACCATCGAAGGCAAGTGTGTTCAGGATGCCGACAGATTGGATGCTCTGGGCGCCATCGGTATTGCCAGAACATTTGCATACGGCGGGAATCACAACAGAGACATTTACGATCCGGATGTTCTGCCCGAACTCGGAATGAATAAGGAAGAATACAGAAATCATGTCTCGACTTCACTGAATCACTTCTATGAGAAGTTGTTCCTTCTTAAGGACATGATGAACACGGATACGGCAATGAAGATCGCCGCGAGAAGAGAAGAATACATGAGAGCATATGTAGATGAATTCCTGCGCGAGTGGAATTCGGAAGATTGTTGACAAGAGAGGCATATCAAATGAGTAACGGAACAGATGAAAAGAGCAGGCTCTACGCGAAGTATGACAAGTACCGCAGATTGAGAAGGATCAGGATAATACTGGTGCCGTTTGTCCTCATGTTTGCGTTCTTTTACTACAATATCGGCTCCATGTTCTTCAAAATGGGAGCGTATCAATATGAAGATGAGAATCCCGGTGATGAATACAGACAGTGCATTGAAGAGAACTTCGAGACCGTTCTTCCGGATGACCTGGAGATAGAGAAGGTCTGGGGAGGTGCAATGGGATACAGTTCTTCCGACAATCTCATATATCTGCAGGTGAATTACACACCGGAACAGTGGGATGCTTTGGGTATCGGATCCTTCAGAAGCGAGAGTACTGAAGATGCGTCCGGAAAAGCAAAGGGAAGCAAACTGTCGATCAACGTAAGCGAATGTCAGGAATTGATGGAGTTGTTAACAGAGAACGGCAAACCGCGCGGAAGTCTTCAGACTTTTAACATTATGCGTTGGAGTGGAACAGCCGTCATCATCCTCATCGGTGTCTTCCCGATAGTCACCATACTTCGCAAGAGGACCTGGAAGAAGATCGTTGAGTTATCTGAAGAAGAGATTTCCCTGAACAGACAGTGATCGGCAGGGCGCGAAAAAATCATCAACAAACTGCACTTTTTAGGGTTAACAAACGCACTTTAGCGTGATAGAATTTCGAGGCGGGAGTACTTCCCGTGAATTCAATGACAAAGTGAGGTGAATACGGTGGACGGCGGCGACAGTTGCGACAAACGAGGGAAACGCGGACGAGATATCCTTTGTTCCTTAAAGAGACTGGTGCCGGAAACTGTATTGGCCCTTAAGGACTAAATGATATAACGTTGACCTCTGGATGCCGCAAGCAATATCAGAGGTTTTTTGTTTTCTATGTTTGTCTGCTTTTTTAGGAGGAGACAAATGTCAGAGAAGGAAATTAGAAGAGATTATCAGGACGAGATAATCTCATTGATGAAGGGGAACGATTCCCCAAGGGTAGTCCATTACAAACTGGAAGATTATCACGCAAGTGACATTGCGCAGATATTGGATGAGATCACAGACCAGGAGCGCAAGAAGCTCTTCAGAGTCTGCGGTAAGTCTTTGCTCGCGGAAGTTTTCGAGTGTCTGGAAGAAGAGCAGGTAGGTCAGTACCTGAATTCAATGGATATCAGGCGCGCGGCTGCCGTTGTTGCAGAGCTCGAGACCGATACTGCGGTTAATGTTCTGCGAGAGCTTGAGAAGGAGAGAAGATCGCTCATTATCGAGGCTCTTGACTCCGATGTTCGGAAAGAGATCACGATCATCGCATCCTACGACGAAGAAGAGATCGGCAGTAAGATGACCGCAAACTTCATCAAGATAGGTCTGGACCTCACGGTCAAGCAGGCGATGAGCGCGCTCGTTACGCAGGCCGAAGAGAACGACAACATCTCGACGCTTTTTGTCGAAGATGATGAGGGGGAATTTTACGGGGCTCTTACTCTTAAGGATCTCATTACGGCAAGAAGCACGACGGATCTCAATACTTTGATAGTTACATCGTTCCCTTATGTCTATGCGACGGAGCAGATCGATGAATGTATCGAGAGACTCAAGGATTATTCGGAGGACTTGATCCCTGTTCTTGATGAGAACAACAGGATCCTGGGCGTTATCACGTCGCAGAGTGTCGTCGAAGTTGTCGATGATGAGCTTGGTGAAGACTACGTTAAGCTCGCCGGACTTACTGCAGAAGAAGACCTTCAGGAACCGCTGGGTCAGAGTATCCGCAAAAGAATGCCTTGGCTTCTCGTCCTTTTATGCCTTGGCATGGTCGTATCGACATTTGTAGGAGTATTTGAGGGTATCATCTCGCGTCTTACGGTCATCATGGCTTTCCAGTCTTTGATCCTGGACATGGCAGGTAACGTCGGAACGCAGTCCCTTGCTGTCACCATCAGAGTATTGACCGATGAGAATCTTACCTTCTCGCAGAAGCTGAGACTTGTCTTCAAGGAATCCAGAGTAGGACTCAGTGTCGGTATCATACTCGGAATGGCTTCGATCGTTCTTGTCGGCCTGTATCTGATGATCTTCAAGCAGCGCGATGCGGTATTCTCATTCTCGGTAAGCGGATGTATCGGAGTTGCATTGCTTGTCTCAATGATCTTTGCAAGCATTATCGGTACTCTTATACCGTTGTTCTTTAAGAAGCTCAAGATCGACCCGGCCGTCGCTTCCGGACCGTTGATCACTACGATCAACGACCTCATTGCGGTTGGCTGTTATTACGGGGTCAGCTGGCTCTTACTGATAAAGGTGATGGGATTCTGATAAATACGGCATTGTAACAGTGTTAAATGTGCTGTTGCGGTGTATTATCGGTTATGGTTTTCGAGAAGGAGAGCGAGAATGGAACATGTAAGTTACAGCCCTAAGGGTGTTTGTTCAATGCAGATCGATTTTGATGTCGAGGACGGCAAGCTTTATAATGTCGAGTTCCTCGGAGGATGCAACGGCAACCTGAAGGCCATTCCGCGCCTGATCGACGGCTGGACCGCCGATGCCATTGCCGAAAAGCTTTCCGGCGTCACCTGCGGCCGCCGCCCCACTTCCTGCGGCGATCAGCTGGCCCGCGCGGTACTGGCTGCCAAGGCGGCCGAAGTGGCACAGGCATAACAGATAACAGAAAGAGGTAATGATCATGAATGAGATCTATGATTTTCTGAAAAAGAGCGGCGTCTATTATCTGGCGACTGTAGAGGGCGATCAGCCCCGTGTGCGCCCCTTCGGCACCATCGACCTGTTTGAAGGAAAACTGTACTTCCAGACCGGCAAGAAGAAGCCTGTCGCCTGCCAGCTGAAAGCCAACTGCAAGGTGGAGATCAGCGCCATGACGCCCGACGGCAAGTGGCTGCGCCTGTGCGGCGAAGCGGTGCTGGATGACAACGTGGCGGCGCAGACCCATATGCTGGATGCCTATCCTTCTCTGAAGGCGCAGTATCAGCCCGGCGACGGCAACACCGAAGTGTACTATCTGCAGAATGTCACCGCGCAGATCTGCTCCTTCACCGAAGCGCCGAAGACCATCTGCTTCTGATCCGACCCGACCGAAAGGAATATGACAATGAAGACCGCGATCCGTTATTATACCCGTTCCGGCAATACGAAAAAGCTGGCCGATGCCATCGGCGCCGCGCTGTCCCTGCAGGCGGAAACCGTGGACACGCCCCTGACCGAAAAGGTGGATCTGCTGCTGCTCGGCTGCTCCTATTACGCCTTTGATATGGACCCCAATGTGAAGACCTTCCTTCGTGAAAACAAGGATAAGATCGGCAAGGTGGTCTGCTTCGGCACCTCCGCCATGAACAAATCCATGAAGAAGCCCCTGAAAAAGGTGCTGGATGAACTGAACGTGGCACAGGCGGAGGAGGATTTCCACTGCCCCGGCTCCTTCGGCCCCATGCACAAGGGCAGGCCGAACGCGGATGATATGAAAGCGGCGCAGGAGTTTGCCCTCAGGATGACCGCGAAGTAAGCGAGGCCCATCCCAAATGCGTGAAGGGCATCTGCCCGCGCAAACAGCAAAGGAACAAAACCATATAACAGACAGAGGAGGCCCATGTTCAGAGGAACGGCGGTCTCCTCTTTGATTGCGCCGCTTTTCCGGCTGCCCGGATCGTCAGACACCGTGATTTAACACAGATTTTACATTACCCGGCTTTTGGATTTAACATAGCCGCGCTATAATGCTTCTATCCGCTTTGAAAAGGAGGCAAACGCCTTGATCTACATTTTAGAAGATGATGCAGGGATCCGCGAGCTGGTCACCTATGCCGTAGAAAGCCAGGGCATGGCCATCACGGGCTTTGAGCGTCCTTCTGTCTTCTGGAAAGCCATGGACGCGCAGCTGCCGGAGCTGATCCTGCTGGATATCATGCTGCCTGAGGAGGATGGGCTGACCATTCTGAAAAAGCTGCGCGCCTCCAGCCGTTCCCGCGCCGTGCCGGTGATCATGCTGACGGCGAAAAACACGGAATTTGATAAGGTGATGGGGCTGGACAACGGCGCGGATGATTTTGTATCCAAACCCTTTGGCATGATGGAGCTGCTGGCCCGTATCCGCGCGGTCCTGCGCCGCACCGAAAAAGATCAGCAGCCGGACGCGCAGCGTCTGGGGACGATCCTGCTGGATATATCCCGGCACAGGGTGACCGTGGAAGGCACGGAGATCGTGCTGACCTACAAGGAATTTGAGTTGCTGGCCCTGTTGATGACGAACGCCGGGCAGGTGCTGACCCGCAACACGCTGATGGACCGCGTGTGGGGCGGCGAATTTCCCAAGGAGAACCGCACGCTGGATGTTCATATCCGGTCCCTCCGGGTGAAGCTGGGGCCTGCCGGCGATATGATCAGCACCGTGCGCGGCGTGGGCTACAAGATCGAGGCGAATCCATGAAACGAAAGTTATTCCTGAATCTTCTTCTGATCGGTCTGCTGGCGGCATTCCTGAGCTGCGGCAGTCTGGTGGCCGTGATGGCCAATCAATCCGAACAGCAGACCTTCCGGCAGCTGGCCGAGGAAGCATTGCTGGCCGGACAGGGGTATGCGGAAGCCGGCGATGACTGGCTTTCATCTCTGAGAACGGAGCTGCGCCTGACACACATTGCGGCGGACGGCACCGTGCTGTTTGACAACGAGGCCAATGCCGCGGCCATGGCGAACCATCTGGACCGCAAGGAGATCGCGCAGGCCCTGACGGACGGCTGCGGACAGAATATGCATGAATCCGAAACGATGATGGAGCGCACCCTGTATTACGCGATCCTGCTGGAGGACGGCAGCGTGCTGCGCGTAGCCTCCACGCAAAGATCCGCGCTGTTCGCCGTCATGAGCAGCCTGCCCATCATCGCGGTCATCCTGCTGGTGATGGCGCTGCTGTGTATCGCGCTGGCGGCGCGTTTGTCCACGCAGCTGGTGAAACCCATCAACACAGTCGATCTGGACACACCGAGCATGCATGAGGTCTATCCGGAATTATCCCCGCTGGTGGACCGTATTCAGCAGCAGAACCACACCATCCGCGCGCAGATGGAGCAAATGAAGCAAAGCCAGCAGGAGTTTACCGCCATCACGGAAAACATGAGCGAAGGCTTTTTGCTGGTCTCCACGCGCATGGAGGTGCTTTCCGGCAATCACGCAGCCTTTGAACTGCTGAATATGAACGCGGAAAAACAGCCGTTTATGCTCCGGAAGGCCTGCCCTGTGCCGCGGATCATCACAGCGGCGGAATCTGCCCTTGCCGGGATCCGGGACGAAGCGCTCCTGCCGTTCGGCACAGCTTCATGGCAGATGATCGCCACCCCGGTCTCCGCGGACGGTCATCTTTCCGGCGCGGTGATCCTGCTGCTGGATGTGACGGAACGCACAGACAGAGAAGCCCTGCGCCGTGAGTTTTCAGCCAATGTATCCCACGAGCTGAAGACACCGCTGACCTCCATCTCCGGCTATGCCGAACTGATGAAGGAAGGCCTTCTGCCGGCTGAAAAAACAAAGGACGCCGCGGCCACCATCTACCGCGAGAGTCAGCGGCTCATCACACTCATCGGCGATATCATCAACCTGTCCCAGCTGGATGAGGCCGGAGGCCGTTTTGAACAGGAACGGGTGGATCTGTATCAGCTCGCGGGCGATGTGCTGGATACACTGCAGATCCCCGCGGCTGAACATCACGTTTCGCTGCAGCTCACCGGCAGCAGTCAGACCGTGCTCGGTGTGCCGCATGTGCTGCGCGAAATGCTGTATAACCTGTGTGACAACGCCATCAAGTATAATCATGACGGCGGCAGCGTAACGGTACAGGTGACGCAGCAGCAGCGGCATGTCCATGTCACGGTGAAGGATACGGGGATCGGCATCCCGACAGATGAGCAGCAGCGCATCTTTGAGCGGTTCTATCGTGTGGACAAGAGCCGCAGCCGCGCCATGGGCGGCACGGGACTGGGATTGTCCATCGTAAAGCACGGCGCGCAGCTGCACCGCGCGAGTATCGATCTGCGCAGCGAGCCCGGAAAAGGCACAGCCATTACTGTCATATTTTAAAATCACGCGTCGTCGGATTCGCCACAGCCCTATAGGGAAGTAATCCGAAAAGTGACTGAGGCGAAGTAAAAGCAAATGAATAATGCCAGAAGGAGTGTATTGCTTCTTCTGGCATTTTCTTTTCATACATTCGATTCTTATTTTCCTGCGCATTACAATGATGGCATAAGGAGGCGAAGACAATGAAACAAACTAAACGGTATATCTGTCTTGATGACTTTGAGTGGCGAGTGGCTGTGAATACTCTGAATTGCGCAGGAGGTACCTGCGCACCCACAAGAGCGGCATCTATACCGGAATGCTGCTGACTGACAAACTGGATGCACACCTGAAAGAAACCGGCGCCGCAGCTGAGGATATATCCGCCGGTTTTCCCGAACTTTACGAACATTTAACATAAAAATGGTTTTAGATTTTACATCCGTCTGTTTGAATGAACACGAGGTGAAAGCCATGCGTAAGTTATGGAAACTGAGCGGCCGGCTGTCGAAAACAGATGACAGAGAACGCCGCTGCGGATGCTTCCTGATGCTGAATTGTATGATCGCCGGGTTCGCCGGTTTGATCGTCTGGCTGATCGTCCGCCTGTTCGCGCTGGATTCGATCGACTGGCTCGTCTGCTTTATCGGTTTTCCGGTGGTCTTCCACGGGATCATCGGCAGCAGCGTTTATCTGATGAATTTGAACGAGGATTCGGAGGCATAATCATGGATCTTTTTAACGTATTGACCCTGATCGGGGGCCTGGCCCTGTTCCTGTTCGGCATGAACCTGATGGGCGAAGCGCTGGAAAAGCGCGCGGGCGGCAGCCTGAAGACCCTGCTTGGCAGGCTGACGACCGGCAAATGGGCGGGACTGATGACCGGTATGGGCGTAACGGCGATCATCCAGTCCTCTTCCGCCACGACAGTCATGGTCGTCGGCTTTGTCAATTCGGGCCTGATGACACTGAAGCAGGCCATCAATGTGATCATGGGTGCCAATATCGGCACGACCATCACGGCCTGGATCCTGAGCCTGAGCGGTCTGGAGAGCAGTAATCTATTTGTGCGGCTGCTCAAGCCCAGTTCCTTCACACCCCTGCTGGCGCTGCTGGGACTGGTGTTCTACATGACCGCGAAAAAGAGCAAGCGCAAAGATACCGGCATCATCCTGCTCGGCTTTGCCACGCTGATGTTCGGCATGGAGACCATGAGCGGCGCGGTGGCCGGGCTGAAAAATGTGCCCGCCTTCGCCAATATTCTGGTCATCTTTCAGCATCCTGTGCTGGGCGTGCTGGCCGGCGCGCTGCTGACCGCCGTCATTCAGTCCTCCTCCGCGTCTGTGGGCATTCTGCAGGCGCTGTCTTCGACAGGGCAGGTAACCGTCGGCACAGCCATCCCGATCATCATGGGACAGAATATCGGTACCTGCGTGACCGCACTGATCTCTTCCGTGGGTGCCAACCGCAACGCCCGCCGGGCCGCGCTGGTGCATCTGTGCTTCAATGTGATCGGCACACTGGTGTGGCTGGCGGTATTCTGCGCGGCGGACGCCATATTCAATTTTACCTTCACAGCCCTGCCCGCCAATCAGATGAGCATCGCTGTCATCCACTCCGTATTCAATGTTCTGTGCACGCTGCTGATGCTGCCGCTGACCCGGCTACTGGAAAAGCTGGCGTACATCATCGTACCGGAGACCGCTGCCGCGGGGACTGCCACGCAGCTGGATGAGCGCCTGATGTCCTCCCCCGCGATCGCCATCACCCGCTGCCGCGCGGTGGCCGGTGAACTGGCAAACAGCGCCATCGAAGCCATGACGAAGGCGCTGCCGCTGCCGGACAGGATGGATGAGGCCGCGGCCGAAGAAGTGCGTATTCTGGAGGACGCGTCCGACAAATACGAGGACATGCTGGGCAATTATCTGGTGAAGCTGTCGAGCCACCCGATGAATGAGGAGGACAGCAACCTTTCCGCCGAGCTGCTGTGCATGATCTCTGACTTTGAGCGCATCTCGGATCACGCGGTGTCCATTGTCGTCTCCGCCGAGGAGATCAACGCCAAACAGCTCCGCTTCTCTGATGAAGCGAAAGCAGAGATGCAGGTGATCCGGAATGCCGTGCGCGAGATCGTGACCCTGACCCGCAAGGCATTCCTTGAGAACGACGCGGATGCCGCTTCCCGGGTGGAGCCGCTGGAGGAAGTGATCGGTCTGCTGAAGGATCAGCTGCGCACCCGTCATGTGCTGCGCCTGCAGGGCGGCAACTGCTCCATTGAGGCAGGCTTCGTGCTGACTGATATTCTGACCAACATGGAACGCGTCGCGGCGCATTGCTCCAACATCGCGGGACGCATTCTGGAGCAGGGTCAATCCCGTCTGGATCTGCATGAATATCTGGGCGATGTGCGCGCGCAGAATCCGCAGTATGCCTCACTGGTCAAAGACTATGAGCATCAGTATTCACTGATCAACATGGAATAAATAATGCAGCTGCCTGTATTCCGGGCAGCTGTTCTTGACTTGACCGGGAAAATCGCTTACGATAAAGACAGATCCTTTGAAGGAGAATGAAAGCATGACCCCTATCACCTTTGAACAATTAAAAGCCAATGAGACCGTACGCACCTATATCGCCATGGAGGACGAAGGCCTGGCGGTACTCGGCTACACCGAGCACAGCTTTGCCCATGTGACCCAGGTGGCGGAGCGCGCCGGTTATATTCTTGACACCCTGGGCTACCCGGAGAGGACGGCGGAGCTGGTGAGGATCGCCGGTTATCTGCATGATATCGGCAATATCGTCAATCGTGTGGGACACAGCCAGAGCGGTGCCATCATGGCCTTCTCTCTTCTGTCCGATATGGGCATGCCGCCGCAGGAGATCACGCCCATCATCATGGCCATCGGCAATCACGACGAGGGCACGGGTGAGCCTGTGAGCGCGCTGGCTGCCGCGCTGATCCTGGCGGATAAATCCGACGTGCGCCGCAGCCGTGTGCGCAACACAGACAAGAATACCTTTGATATCCATGACCGGGTGAATTATTCCGCCATCAAATCAGAACTGAAGATCAACGAGGCGCATACGATCATCAAACTGAAGCTGAAGGTGGATACACAGTACGGCTCGGTGATGGATTATTTCAGCATCTTCATGGAGCGCATGCTGCTCTGCCGCAAAGCCGCGCATAAGCTGGGGCTGGATTTCAAGCTGATGATCAACGAGCAGCAGATGATCTGAGCCCGCCGCGTCCGGGCCGTCTCCCGATCGCGGCGTCATCGGCGGCGTATGCCAGGCGATGACGCCGTCCTGCTGCTGCGGATATTTCACATTTATACGGCTGGCAATGCAGGAATAATACATCAGATCACAGAATGTATAGTATTTTGGATCGGTTCATATGCAGCAAAGCATGGAGCTGCTCCATGCTTTGTTTTCGTATGTACCGTCATCATGACGATTCGGAGTGATCTGTTTGCATCAGCTTATCAACCTTCTGTATTACGGCGGCGTCTCCCCGAAAAATCTCGCAGAGATCGCCAATGAAATTGATGAATCCAACCGGAAGAGCGTCATCTCCTACTCGATCATCTCCCTGGTCGGCTTCATCGCGGTACTCCTGTATGCCACGCTCGGACAAAACTCCGTGACGCGCAACGCTCCTTTCTATCTGGTCGGCATCGGCGTCATGGCGGCGCTGATCCTCCTGAATGTGACGCTCGCCCGGAAAAAGGCGGTCATCATCCATATCTCCGCCTATCTGTTCGTCATCGCGATCCTGGGCATCGGCATCATGCTGGCCGCCTCCAGCAAGGAGGACGTGACCGCCTCCTACATGGTCTTCCTGTTCGTCGCGCCGCTGCTGTTCACCATCCGGCCGCTGTATATCGATCTGGTCATTCTGGGCTCCAACATCTGCTATATCCTGCTGATGCTGAATATCCAGACGCCGGATGTGTTCCAGAAGAACATCGTCAACGCCCTCATCTACGGCGTTCTCAGCATCTTTGTCTGCACCACGATGACGCGCATGAGGATGCAGAAGTTTGAGACCGACTACATGAACCGCATCCTGATGGAGACCGACCAGCTGACCGGCATGCTGAACCGCCGCAGCTACGAGCAGCACATCGCCCGCTTGAAGGCTGGCAGGAGCATTGTCGGCGTCAAGATCTGCGCTTTTGACATCAACGGCCTCAAAAAGGTCAACGACAATATCGGCCACCACGCCGGAGACGAGCTGATCCGCGGCGCCGCCGCATGCCTGGCCAATGTGTTCTCACGCTATGGCCAGTGCTACCGGGTGGGCGGCGATGAGTTCATCGCCATCCTGATTGGGAACCTCTTCGATGGTGATGTCTTCCTGTTCCTCAGGCTCGCCGTTGTTTTCGCCGTCGATGCGGATGGAACCGCCGCCGATGCTGAAAATGCGGCGCCTGCCGATCTCGTTGCCGTTCTTGTCGAAGGCCTCGAACAGCATCGTATTGGGGTG
>CALCTW010000091.1 GCA_937907055.1 uncultured Clostridia bacterium
CTGATTGATGTACTTGTCCACTTCGTCGGCGGTCATACCGATGCCGTTATCCTCAAAACGGATCACGCCGGCCTCTTTATCCACCGTGACGGTGACCTTCAGGTCCTCCTCGGTGCTGCCGGTCAGCATTTTGTACTTGGTGATGGCGTCGCAGCCGTTGGAGACCAGCTCGCGGATGAAAATGTCCTTGTCGGAATACAGCCAGCGCTTGATGACCGGCATGATATTCTGCGCGTGAATGGAGATATCGCCGTTTCTCATGAAAAGATCCCTCCTGTGAATATATGTTTAGGTAAGTAAATTGCTTGCCTGCGGGGAGAAGCCCCCGTACAAGCGGATTATAGCACAGGGCTATTCTAAAATCAACAAGAAATTAGCACTCTTGACGATTGAGTGCTAAAAAGTGACGCGTGGCCGTGTGGAAAGATGAAAAGGCCAGATGAAAACATGGTTTTATGCTTGAAAAGCAAAGGAAAGTAGGGCATAATAAACATATCTGCGCTTTTTCGCGTTGAATCCGGTATTGCCGATGAATCAAGGGTTTCCGGGGGATTATATGAAGCTCTCAAAAGAGAAAAAAACGCTTTACGCGCTGATCCTGACCACAGTGTGGCCCATCGTGCTCCAGAATCTGCTGGACAGCGCGGTAAACATGGCGGACGTGGTGATGCTGGATTGGGTGGGGCAGTCTGAAATGAGCGCCGTCTCGCTGGCAAGCAATGTTTCCAGCATCATGTTCATGTTTCTGTTCGGGCTGGGCTCCGGCGTGACCATGCTGGGCGCCCAGTACTGGGGCAAGGGTGACGCGCGTACGGTGGAAAAGACCGCCGGTATCGCGTATAAGTACACGCTCATCGTGGGCGCGGTCGCGACAGCCCTGTGTCTGATGATCCCCGAATACATGGTGTCACTGTATTCGCCCGATCCGGAGATGATCCGGCTGGGCGCGGAATACCTGCGTGTCTTCTCCGCCGCCATCCTTGTGTGGGGCTTCTCCTCCGTGTATCTGGCGGCGCTTCGCTCCACCGGTCGTGTGCTGATCTGCACGGTGGTGGAGACCATCGCCCTATTGATGAATGTGGCGCTCAACGCGCTGTTTATTTTCGCGTTCGGGATGAAGATCGAGGGTGTGGCGCTGGCAACGGTCATTTCCCGTCTTGCGCAGATCGTCATCTGCTTCTTCATTTCCTCCCGCAGCAGGACCGTCCATATCCGGCTGTCGGATATCTTCCGCAGGACGCCCGCGCTGGAGAAGGATTTTGTACGCATTTGCATGCCGGCGATCGGGAACGATCTGGTATGGGGCGTGGCCTTCAGTATTTACACGGCCATCCTGGGACATCTGGATACGAACGCCGTGGCCGCGAACGCGCTGGTGGGCCCCATCCGCAATCTGGGCTGTGTGCTGTGCTTCGGTCTGGCGTCCGCCGCGGCGATCATTCTGGGGCAGATGCTGGGCGCGGGTGAGCGCGAAAAAGCGATCCCGGCCAGCCGGGTAATGCTGCGGTTGGCGGCGCTGGCCGGAGCGATCGGCGGCCTGTTCATTCTGGCGGCCATTCCCGTGGTGGTGCCGACGGCCAACCTGAACGGGGAGGCAAGGGAATACCTGCGTGTCATGATGTTCATCAACACGGTATATATCATGGGCACGGCGATCAATACCATGATGATCTGCGGTATCTTCCGCGCGGGCGGAGACAGCAAGTTTGGCTTCTGGTGCGATGTGATCGATATGTGGTGCTACGCGGTGCCGCTGGGGCTGATCGCCGCTTTCCTGCTGGGGCTGCCGGTCATGTGGGTCTATGTGCTGCTCTGTACGGATGAGTTCGTCAAATGGCCGTTTGTCTTCCGGCATTATTTCAGCAATGTATGGGCAAAGAACATCACCCGGGATCATGACGAAAATACGTCTGAAAGCGTGAAAAGCGAGGGCCGAGATTGACAACGCCGGATGAATCGCGATACAATAACGATGCTCCCGCGGAAACGGGAGCGGAAAAGGAAACAAAACAGAAATGCTTGAATTACAGGACATCGTTTATGATGTAAATGATGAGCAGGGCGGCAAGGAGATCATCAAAGGTGTCAGCCTGAAGCTCGAAAACGGAAAATTCACGGTGATCACCGGCCCGAACGGCGGCGGCAAATCCACGCTGGCGCGCCTGATTGCCGGTATTGCTGTGCCCACCTCCGGCAAAGTGCTGCTGGACGGCGAGGATATCACAAACGCTTCTATCACGGAACGCGCTCGCAAGGGCATCGGCTTTGCTTTCCAGCAGCCGGTGCGTTTTAAGGGCATCCGGGTCAATGATCTGATCCGCATCGCGGCCGGCAAGGAGATCAGCATGGCGGATTCCTGCGCCTATCTGAGCGAAGTGGGTCTGTGCGCCCGGGATTATATCAACCGCGAAGTGAATGCCAGCCTGTCCGGCGGTGAGCTGAAGCGCATCGAGATCGCGACTGTGCTGGCGCGCGGCGCGAAGCTGGCTGTGTTTGATGAGCCGGAGGCCGGTATCGACCTGTGGAGCTTCCAGAACCTGATCAAGGTCTTCCAGCGGATGCAGGAAAAGGATCATGACGGCAGCATTCTGGTCATCTCTCATCAGGAACGCATTCTGGAGATCGCGGATGAGATCGTGGTCATCGCGGACGGCAAGGTCCTGCGCCAGGGCCCCCGTGAGGAGATCCTGCCCACGTTGCTTGGGACTTCTGCCGCCATCAACAGCTGCTCTGTACTGGAAGGAGGCCGTGACTGATGATCAATGAGATCGAAAAGCGGATTCTGGAAGAGGTGGCCGATCTGCACACTGTGCCGGAAGGGGCCTATAATATCCGTGTGAACGGGCAGAAAGCCGCCCGGAATACGACAGCCAATATCGATATCGTGACCAAAGAGGACAAGAGCGGCATCGATATCCATATCAAGCCGAACACCAAACGTGAGAGCGTGCACATTCCCGTGGTGCTTTCCGAAGCCGGCTATAAGGAGACCGTCTACAACGATTTTTTTGTGGGCGAGAACGCCGATGTGGTCATCGTGGCCGGATGCGGCATCGATAACTGCGGCAATCAGGACAGTCAGCATGACGGCGTGCACCGCTTCTTCCTCGAAAAGGGCGCGCATGTGCGCTATGTGGAAAAGCACTACGGTCAGGGCAAAGGCACCGGCAAGCGCATCCTGAATCCCGTGACGGAGGCGCATCTGGCCGAGGGCGCCAGCATGGAGATGGAAATGGTGCAGATCCGCGGTGTGGATAATACCCTGCGCACCACCACGGTGGATTTGGAGAAGGGCGCGAAGCTGGTCGTGCGCGAACGCCTGATGACCCATGCGGATCAGCGCGCCGAGAGCGCTTATCAGGTCAACCTGAACGGCGAAGGCGCGAGCGCGGATGTGGTCAGCCGCTCCGTGGCGCGTGACAACAGCTGGCAGAAATTCGACAGCCGCATTACGGGCAACGCGCCCTGCACCGGCCATACCGAGTGTGATGCCATCATCATGGACAAGGCGAAGATCCTGGCCATCCCGCAGCTGGAGGCCAATGATCTGGATGCTTCACTGATCCATGAGGCTGCCATCGGCAAGATCGCGGGCGATCAGCTGATCAAGCTGATGACCCTGGGTCTGACCGAGGCGGAGGCCGAAGAGCAGATCATCAACGGATTCCTGAAGTGATCACGGCGGCTCGCGGCTGATTAATACATAATAAAAAAGACCGTGAGAACGGTCTTTTTTATGTGCCTTGTGAATCGTTTTGTTCGCGCGGGGAAGGCTTTTCAGGCTTTTCCCCATTTTTTGTGCGGACAGCGGGACAGCCTGGCGAGCGCGCGCAGCTCCACATAGCAGCCGCAGGCGTTGCAGGTGCCGGCATTGAGAAAATCACATTGCTTGCAGACGGCCAGCCGGGCTTCGTAGACGGGATCCGGCACGCGGTCTGTGATCGCGGCGCGGTAGGCATCGATCTTTTTCAGATCCTCCGCGCTCATGTCCCGAAGAAGACAGCGCTTGCAGATCCGGAGCGTCGGTCCGATATCGCCCATAGATCATTCCAGGGTGACGGAGACGACCGAGCAGGGCGGCAGCTCCACGGAGAGGGTGTTATCGGCGACAGAGACCGGATGCGCCACGGGGACGACACGATCGGTATCATCAAAGTCATTGCAGGCATGCACTTCGTTGGTCAGCACGCGGGCGGAGGCCGCGGAGACCTTCATGCCGGAAATGCTGCTTTCGATGGCGACACTGTCGTTCAGCGAGGCGTTGGTCATGGTGATGGTGAGCTTGCCGTCCTTGACGGAGGCGGAAGCGGTCACGAAGGGGACCTGCTCATATTCGGTGACGAAATCGGTGTAGCAGTAGACGGCGTCCGCGTCCTGATGATCCTTATACAGGTCGAAAACGTGGAAGGTGGGAGTCTTGACCATGGCGTCGCCTTCGGTCAGGATGACGGACTGCAGCACGTTGACCGCCTGCGCGATGTTGGCCATCACCACGCGCTTGCTGTGCTTGTTGAAGGTATTGAGCTCCATACCGGCAACGATGGCGTCACGCATGGTGTTCTGCTGATAGAGGAAGCCGGGATTGGTGCCCTCTTCCACGTCATACCACGTGCCCCATTCGCCCACGATGAGGCCGACCTTGTTGTCGGGGTCATAGCGGTTCATGATCTCGGTCTGACGGGTGAGCAGGGTCTCCAGATAATCGGCGCACTTGAGGACCTCAAAGTAGTCCTTTTCATCGAATTCACGCGCGCGGCCCTTGGTGTCCCAGTTCGGGATGGTGTAGAAGTGGAGGTCGATGCCGCTGACGAGCGCGGGATCGATGTTCTTCATCAGTTCTTCCATCCAGTTGAGGTCGTTTCCGCTGGGGCCGCAGGCGATCTTGTAGAGCCTGTTGCCGGAATGATTCTTGCAGTAGGCCTGATAGCGTCTGTATTCATCCACATAGGTGGAGGGGCGCATGTTGCCGCCGCATCCCCAGTTTTCATTGCCGACGCCGAAATACTTGAGCTTCCAGGGCTTTTCCTGACCGTTCTCCTTGCGCAGGTTGGTCATGGGAGAGACCGCGTCGGAGGTGATGTACTCGATCCATTCGGACATCTCCTGCACAGTGCCGCTGCCCATGTTGCCGGTAATGTAGGGTTCGCATCCCACCAGCTCACAGAACCGGAGGAATTCGTGCGTGCCGAAAGCGTTGTTTTCAGTCACGCCGCCCCAGTTGGTATTGATCATGGTCTTGCGGTTTTCCTTGGGGCCGATGCCGTCTTTCCAGTGGTATTCATCGGCGAAGCATCCGCCCGGCCAGCGGAGGACAGGGACTTTGATCTGACGGAAGGCCTCGATGACATCCTTGCGCATGCCTTCGATGTTGGGGATGTCGGAATCCTCGCCGACATAGATGCCTTCATAGATGCACCGTCCGAGATGCTCGGAAAAGTGACCGTAGATCTCGGGATGGATATGCCCGAGGACATCCCTGGTGTTTACCAACATGGTGACCTTTTTCGTTGCCATTGTTCTTTGCTCCTTTTTTCAGATTAGGGAAATACACATCATGATTATGATAAAAGGGCTGTGAAAGAACAAAAAGCAATTCTTTCACAGCCCATTTCTGACGGGTTTGGCGGGCTGCACGAAAGATCCGGCTCAGAGCCACTCATCGTCCTCGTCCATTTCCAGCCATTCTTCTATTTCTTCTTCCTCTTCGATCTCGTCATCCTCTTCATCATCGGACGCGTACCGCGGGGAACCGGGGTTAAAGACGCGGTTCATCTTTTTCATCCCGATGGAGACATCGATGGTGGAACGGTTCTCGAGTTCCTGACAGATGCATGCCAGTTCTTCTTCGGAATACAGCTCCTGCTGATCCTGCAGGATCATGAGCAGGTCATCGGTAGCGGTTTCGCGGATCTCCTGAATGAATTCATCCATGGAACGCACCTTCTTTCTCAGATCAGTCGCAGCGCGGGGACCGCGTTGAGGGTCAGATCGGCGTATTCGCCTTTCATCAGACGCCAGTAGGCGGCGGAGCCGATCATGGCGGCGTTGTCACCGCACAGCTTCAGCATGGGCAGATACAGGGGAATGCCGCGCTTGTCGCAGGCCTTCTGCATCTCCGCGCGGAGCAGGCTGTTGGCGCTCACGCCGCCGGCCAGCGCCAGCTTGCGGATGTCAAGATCACGGGCGGCCAGCATGGTCTTATCCACCAGCTGCCCCACCACCGCGGCACGGAAGGAGGCGGCCAGATCGGCCTTCCGGATCTCCTCGCCCTTTTGCTGCTTGTTGTGTACAGCGTTGATGAAAGCGGTCTTGAGACCGGAAAAACTGAAGTCATAGATCCCCTGTGTTTTGGGACGGGGAAGGGGCAGATATTTGGGATCGCCCTCATTGGCGATCCTGTCCAGCAGCGGTCCGCCGGGGTAGGGGATATCCAGCACGCGCGCGGCCTTGTCAAAGGATTCACCCGCGGCGTCATCCTGTGTGCAGCCCAGCAACCTGTATACGCCGAAATCCTCCACCTGCAGCAGATGGCTGTGACCGCCGCTGACCACAAGACAGGTGAAGGGCGGCTCCAGATCCGGGCTGGTAAGGTAGTTGGCGCAGATGTGGCCTTCGATATGGTTGACGGGGATGAGCGGCTTTCCGGCCGCGAAGGCCAGCGCCTTGGCGGCAGTCACGCCGGTGAGCAGCGCGCCCACAAGCCCGGGGCCGTAGGTCACGCCGATGGCGTCCACATCATCAAGGGTCATGCCCGCGTCCTCAAGCGCCTTGTCCACGATCCGGTCCACCGTCTCCACATGGGCGCGGCTGGCGATCTCCGGCACCACGCCGCCGTACAGGGCGTGCATGTCGATCTGGGAGAAGACCGCGTTTGACAGAATGCGCCGTCCGTCTTCCACGACGGCGGCGGCTGTTTCATCACAGCTGGATTCGATCGCAAGGATGCGAACATGCTCTTTTAAGCGCAGTTCAGCGATCTGCTGCGCGCTGCGCGCTTCATAGGTCATTCGTTTTTGTCCTTCTTAAACTTGAAATACAGAATGATCAGGCACAACATGATGCCGAAGATGGGCAGCTCCGCCCAGAGCAGCTTTCCGGCATAGGCCTCAAAGAAACTCTGCGGCATGAATGCCATCAGGGGGAAGCTGTTGTCCAGCAGCCAGTAATCATTGCCGGTGAATATCAGGGTGTGCGCCTGATAGAAGAAACCGTTAAAGTCGATCACAGCCCACAGCGCGACGGCCAGCACCATGACGATCAGGAGAACGCAGGCCATCATGAACCCGAAAAGCACTTCCTTTGCCGGGAAGGGCTTCTTTTTCAGACGGCAGAAGATGTACAGCCCGGCCAGCACGGCCAGCGCGCCGCCGCCGCCGAAATAGCGCGCGCGGATCAGGAACATCGTGATCCCCCGCACATCCTTCAGATGCACGTTCTGCTTGCTTTCGCCGTTCTTGCCGGCGGTGTCCGAAAAGGCGGGCACAAGATTGCCCTCGCTGTCCCGGATCACGCACATCTCGCCCTGACCGCTCAGATAATTGCACAGCGATACGGCATAGGCGCCGTACTGAGAGGGCGCGATGCCCTTCTCCATCAGGATCTGTTTGTTTTCAGACGGCAGTTCCCCAAACAGACTGCCCATCGTGGCGCTGTTCAGCACAGTGCTCGCGGCGACCGAGCAGATCAGCGAAAACAGGGCGATAAAGGCAACGATCGTGAAAAAAACTTTTTTCAGTGCGTTGTTCATGGGCTTACTGCATCTTCAGGTAGGAGGTGGTGAAGCCTTCGAGGTTGCCGTCCATCACGTCATCGATGTTGCCCATCTCATAGCCGGTGCGGTGATCCTTTACCATGGTGTAGGGCTGGAACACGTAGGAACGGATCTGGCTGCCCCATTCGATCTTCTTCATTTCGCCCTTGATATCGGCCATTTCCTGTTCCTTCTCGCGTTCGCGCAGTTCCAGCAGCTTGGCCTTGAGCATCTTGATACAGGTGGCGCGGTTCTGCACCTGGTCGCGTTCGGTCTGGCAGGAGACCACGATGGTCACATCATCCTTGACATAGGTCATACGCACGGCGGAGGAGGTCTTGTTAACGTTCTGTCCGCCCGCGCCGGAGGAGTGATAGGTGTCTACGCGCACATACTTCATATCGATCTCGATCTCGCTGTCATCATCGGCCAGCATGGGCGCGACATCCAGAGAGGAGAAGGAGGTGTGACGGCGGGCATTGGCATCGAAGGGGGAGATGCGCACCAGGCGGTGCACGCCCTTCTCGCCGCGCAGATAGCCGTAGGCATGGTCGCCGCTCACTTCAAAGGTGACAGACTTGATGCCGGCTTCATCGCCGTCCAGCAGGTCCAGCA
>CALCTW010000092.1 GCA_937907055.1 uncultured Clostridia bacterium
GACAGGCTGGCATTCTAACCAACTGAACTACCGGACCAGACTGGGCCTTCAGGGACTTGAACCCCGGACCGATCGGTTATGAGCCGACTGCTCTGACCAATTGAGCTAAAGGCCCGTCGAGATTCCTGATCTTGAAAAAAGTTTGGTGACCCCGCCGGGATTCGGACCCGGGTTATCGCCGTGAAAGGGCGGTGTCTTGACCACTTGACCACGGGGCCACACATTTTCCTTCGCCCTTTTTCAAAATTGGTCGGGGTGAAGGGATTCGAACCCCCGGCCCCATGCTCCCAAAGCACGTGCGCTACCAGACTGCGCTACACCCCGGCGATCCGTCGCTTTTTTCAAGCGGCATGATGAATTATATTACAGACCCTCTTTGTTGTCAACCCTTTTTCAAAAACTTTTTTCACTTTTTTTCATTTTTCTGTTTCAGGCCGTTTTTACCCCTCTGAAACACGCTTTGGCCGTCCTGTTCTCACTCTTTTACTGTGTACACAAACGCGCCGTTAAAGTGATACTGCCGGTCCGTCTCACGGTAGAAGTCCGCGAACGCCTCGATCGTATCCACATAGGTACCGCTCGTCTCTCCCCAGTACACCATGCCGTCATACACACTGTAGATCATCAGCACATGCCCGAAGGTGCGCCCCTGATTGTTGTCCGCGCCCACCTTGAAGCACAGCAACGTATAGGTCATATGGCCGTCCGGGTTCTCCGCCTCCAGATCCCGGCACACTCTTTCCACGTTATATTCCCCGCCCTTGCGGAGGCCCTTCCACAGGCGCATGGTGTAGGGCTCCAGCGGCTGCAGTCCCAGAAACTCATAATAACTGGCTTCCCCGTTCACGCTGTGCAGCGCGCGGAAGATGCCTGCCTCCTGCAGCTGATACCCCACGCAGTAACCGCAGTACGCTGTAAAATCCTCATGATCCGTCTAAAGCCTGAATCGTTCCTCCGCGCGCGCGTACAGGCTCTCCATCTCGCTTCTGATCCATTCGGCGCGCGTCTGCGTTTCCGTCTCATTCTGTACAGCGGTGTCCGGCATCTCCTGCTCAGCCCCTAAAGGGTTCGCGCAGAAAAGCGTCAGCAGCACGATCACATATGCGATTATTCGTCTCAACTGTTCTTTCAATGCTCTCCCCCTTCCGGCAGCGTTATTTCTCCGCCTCTCACAGAATAACACAGAAACAGGAAACTGACAATAAATCCCCGACGCTTCTTTCTGTAAAAATGTCCCCTGCCGGGCGACCTTCCTTCATTTCCGCGTGCTATAATGCAATCATACTCCACGAAAAGGCAGGCGATCTTCATGTTCGGCGCGATCCTCGGTGATATCATCGGTTCCCCCTACGAGTTCGACATGGGCGATAAAACAAAGCAATTCCCCCTCTTTAACTCTTCCTCCCAATTCACGGATGACACAGTCATGACCGTCGCGGTCGCGCAGGCCCTCCTCGAGGCCGGCCCGGATGCCGATGATGCCCTCATCTCCCGGCTGCTGATCCACCGTATGCGGGAATGGGGCCGCCGTTATCCGCATGCCGGCTATGGCGCCCGCTTCAGCCGCTGGCTCACCGTGCCGGACCCCGCGCCGTATCACAGTTTCGGCAACGGCTCCGCCATGCGCGTTTCCGCGGCAGGCTGGCTCTATGACACCCCGGAGCAGACCCGTCACGCCGCCAGGCTCACCGCCGCTGTCACCCATGATCACCCGGAGGGCATCAAGGGCGCCGAATCCGTCGCCTCCGTCATCTTTCTGGCACGTACCGGTCATTCCAAGGCAGAGATCCGGGATCATGTCATCCGCGTGTTCGGCTACGATCTTTCCCGCACCTGCGATGAGATCCGTCCTGCCTATACCCACGTTGAAAGCTGTCAGCAGACCGTCCCGGAGGCCATTACCGCCTTTCTGGAGGGCCGGGATTTTGAGGATGTCATCCGCACCGCTGTCTCGCTGGGCGGCGATTGCGACACCCTGACCGCCATCGCGGGCAGCATGGCCGAGGCCTTCTATGGTATCCCGGACGCCCTGAAGCAGGAAGCCCGTTCCCGTCTCCCGCGGGAGATGCATCCCGTGCTCGATCAGTTTGAGGCGCTCCGCAAAGCCTCCTCCGTCCGCTGATCGCTCCCCTGTCAGCCGGTCACCATCCGTCCCTTGCCGTCTGTACCGTGTCCGTCTGTCCCATATCCTTCTTTCCGTCCTTCCCTGTCCGTTCCGGCAACCCGCTTTTCCGCTTTCGTCCTTCAGGTTCCCTCTTTTCCCTCTTTTCCTTCAAAAAAGGCATCCCGCGGTTGATCGTCCGCGGAATGCCTTTTGTTTTTTCTCAGAAACGGATCTTCACCGTAAAATCATTCCTGCACTTGGGGCAGCGCACATTCACATCGCCCACCTTCTTTGGCAGACGCAGCACCACCTTGCAGTGAGGGCACTTGCGGTAGCGATGGGTCCTGATCTCCTTCACGCGGTTGATCTGCCGCTTGAAGAACTGCTTCACCTTGCGCTTCGTGTCCAGATAGATCTGATTCTCACGCTGGCGCCTCTCGCTATCGCGCGAGAACATGCGGTAAATGCTGAAGATCAGCGCCGCGATCGTCAGCGCGTACAGAATGTAATACACCACCGGGCTGCGCAGGATCGCCGTTAAAATGGTATTGAACAGCAATACCGCGATATACATCACAAGCAGGAATTTGTTCAGGTTGTCCACCCCGTAACGTCCCTGCATGAACTGGATCAGCCAAAGTTTAAATCTCTGCCACATCTCTTTAGTCTCCTTTCAGCCCGCGCGGGAGGCCTGTCTCCGCCGCGGCTCCTGTTTATTCTCAGCAGCAAAACCATCCGCCGCCGCGGCACAGGCAATTGGCCAGAGCCATGCCCATGCACAGCGTGCTGATCATGCTGGGTCTCACAAATCCCATGCTGCCCGCGCGGTTCTGATATTGCTCCCCGCCGCGCTCCAGCATCATATAAAAGGTTCGGTAATCCTGATTGCCCGGCGCCATATTGCAGGCCTGCGCGGCATAATTGATGGCAGCCGTGTCATTGCCCATCCCGTGGTGCGCCACCGCGCTCAGGTAATACCATTCCGCGTCACGGTCATTGAAATTGTTCAGCACATTCAGCGCCTGTTCATACTCGCGCGCGTTGATATAACGCGCCGCCACCGCGTAGCGGGCGCTGGCCTGCACCGTGATGGGCTGCTGCTGCTGAAAGCCGAAGCCGAAGGGCCCGAAGCCGCCGAACCCGAACGGATCCTGATAGGTATTCTGACCGTTCTGACTCTGCTGCCCGTACGGATTGCCGTACGGATTCCCGTAGGGATTCTGATAGCCGTAATTCTGGCTCGTATTGTTGCGTGTTCCGCCTGTCTCGCTGTAGCTGAACTGATCCGCCTTGCCGCTCTTGATGGCCTCATACGCGGCATTGATCTGCTCCATCTTCTTGGCGGCAGTCGGGTCATTGGGGTTCAGGTCGGGATGATATTTCTTGGCCAGCTTGCGGTAGGCCTGCTTGATCTCATCCTCGGTCGCCGTGCGGGGTACGCCCAGGATCTGATAGGGATCTGTCACGTTGCCTCGCCTCCTTTTCGTTCGCGCGGGTCTTCTGTTTCATCATTCCGCCCGTGCAGTTTCAGCTGATGCTGCTTCCATTTTGTCCACACCCCGCTGTACAGGATGTCTTCCAGGATCGCCCGGCACCGTTTCACCGGCAGCAGGTCAAAGCATTGCGTACAGCGGTCCATACAGGCGCACAGCGCGGCTGTCATATCGCCGCCGCCCGGCAGCCCTGTCAGGGGATTATACCGTTTCTTTTTCAGGTCTTCCTTCAGGTCGATCACCGCGTCGCACAGGTAGATGAACTGCCCCAGCCGGTTGCCCATCTCCCACAGACAGGCGCTGTACGCGTCTTCATTCACGGCAAACAGACTGCCCATCAGCGCGCCGAAGCACGCCGCCGGCCGGTCCGGCACCCGTTCATCGCGTTTTTCCATCCCGCGCAGATCCGCGAGACAGCTTCTGATCACGCCGCACTGCCTGGGATACCGTTTTTCGGTCAGGCGCACACGGCCCCGGATCAAGCGGCTTTCCATCAGGCGCAGCGGATTATGGTCATCCATCCAGTCATCCGCGAACTTGTAATACATCAGCGCCACGCTCATGTCCGCGGCATAGTCCACGTGCGGGCTCTTCACATAGCCGCGCTCCCGTACCGGGTGGATCAGGCAGCGGCCCTTTCCGTTTTCCGGCTCGGTATCGTATACGCTGTCCAGCAGCATGGCCAGAAATACCAAATCGTAATTCAGCGCCAGATCGCTCATTACGCCGTGCTGGCGGGTCAGCGCCCGGCACACACCGCAGTAATAGGCGCGGTACAGGTTTTTATCTTCATCGCTCAGGCGGCTGCCGTCCGCGATCACATATCCAAACAAGTCATTCCTCCGGAGGCTCAGCGGATCTCGGCATCATAGGTGCCGTCATCCGAAGCATTTTCGCCGTTCATCCCCGCGTTTCCTGCTTTTGGACCGTTTCCGGCATCATTCCAGGCGCTGTACTTGCCTTCCAGCCGCTCCAGCAGCGCGTTTGCCGCGGCGCAGGCATTGGCCAGGTCCTCTTTGTTCTTCTTCCGGGCATGCTTCACCCTGCTGAGGGCTTCGGCCACCTCCTGCTTCTCGCCGCGGTCCAGCTTCTTCATCAGGCCCGCCGCGCGCACCTCCAGCTGCTGCACATCGTTTTCCGCCGTGGCCTCCTGCTTTTTGCGGGCATCCTCCTGCGCGTACTGCTGCGCCTCCCGCACCGCGCGGTCGATCTCCGCCTGGCTCATATTGCCGCCGGAGGTAATGGTGATATCCTGCGCGTTGCCGGTGCCCAGATCCCTCGCGCTCACGTTCACGATGCCGTTCGCGTCAATGGCAAAGGTCACCTCGATCTGCGGCACGCCGCGCATCGCGCGCTTGATGCCGTTCAGGCGGAATTTGCCCAGCGTCTTGTTCTGGCTGGCCATGGGGCGCTCGCCCTGCAGCACATGGATCTCCACGCTGGTCTGGAAGTTGGCCGCCGTGGTAAAAATATCGCTCTTCTTGACCGGCAATGTCGTATTGCGTTCGATCAGCCTTGTGCATACGCCGCCCATGGTCTCGATGCCGAGGGAGAGCGGGGTCACATCCAGAAGCAGCAGTCCGCCCACCTTGCCGGTCAGCACGCCGCCCTGCAAACAGGCGCCCAGCGCCACGCACTCATCCGGATTGATGCCGCGGAAGGGTTCCTTGCCGGTCAGGCGGCGCACCTCCTCCTGCACGGCGGGAATGCGCGTACTGCCGCCCACCAGCAGCACCTTGCTCAGCTGCGCGGCGCTCAGTCCGCTGTCCCGCAGCGCCTGCAGCACCGGCTCCGTGGTCGCCTGCACCAGATGGCGCGTCAGATCGTTGAATTTCGCCCTTGTCACCGTCATCTGCAGATGCACAGGGGTCGTGCCGTTCATCGCGATGAAGGGCAGATTGATATCGGTGGTCATCGCGGCGGAAAGCTCGATCTTGGCCTTCTCCGCCGCCTCACGCACGCGCTGCATCGCCGCCGCGTCCCTTGTCAGGTCCATGCGGTTCTGCGCCCTGAATTCCTTCAGTATATAGTCCGTCAGGCACTGATCAAAGTCATCGCCGCCCAGACGGTTGTTGCCCGCTGTGGCCAGCACCTCGATCACGCCGCTGTTGATATCCAGAATGCTCACGTCAAAGGTGCCGCCGCCCAGGTCATACACCATCACCTTCTGCGCCTGCTCCTTGTCCACGCCGTAAGCCAGCGCGGCCGCGGTCGGCTCATTGATGATGCGCTGCACATTCAGCCCGGCGATCTTTCCGGCATCCTTGGTCGCCTGACGCTGGCTGTCGGTAAAGTACGCGGGCACCGTGATCACGGCATCCGTCACCGGCTCGCCCAGATAAGCCTCCGCGTCCAGCTTCAGCTTCTGCAGGATCATCGCGCTGATCTCCTGCGGCGTGTACTGCTTGCCGTCGATGTTCACGCGGTGATCGCTGCCCATATCGCGCTTGATGGACGCGATGGTACGGGAAGCATTGGTCGCGGCCTGACGGCGGGCGATCTGCCCCACCAGCCGTTCTCCATCCTTCGTGAAGGCCACCACCGAAGGCGTTGTTCTGCCGCCCTCGCTGTTGGGGATGATCACCCCGTCACTGCCTTCCATCACGGCCATACAGCTGTTGGTCGTCCCCAGATCGATTCCAATCATCTTACCCATACTTCAATCTTCCTTTGATCCATTCATCCGGTAATCCGTTGTTTCGTTGTTCCGTTGTTTCGTTATTCCGTTAATCCGTAGTTCTGTTAATCCGTAGTTCTGTTAATCCGTTGTTCTGTTAATCCGTTGTTCTGTTAATCCGTTGTTCTGTTAATCCATCAATCAGTCAATCCGTTGATCCATTTATCATCCATGAATCATAAGCGATTGACCATCCAATCTCCGGACCCCCATATAGAGCCGGATTGGAAAGCCCATTCCGGGCTTCCCAATCCGTGCTCTTTTATGAGAAAACTCAGGAGTTTCTCTCCCAATAAATCCATATCCCATTCAGGGGGTTTGGGGGATCCTCCCCCATTATTGATCGTATCGATCGGCTCTGCCGATCGGGCGGGGACTTTGCGCAGCCTGCGGAGCAAAGATACCCGTTTTAGCCGGAATGAAAACCCAGCGCAGCGGTTTTCATTCCGACCTTAAGGCTACTACCGGGTCCTTCCTGCTCGCGATGCCCGCGGGGATCAGACCGGCGATAAAGGTCAGGAACATGCTGATGGCGATCAGGATCACAGCCGCCGTCACCGGCAGACCGGCCAGATTGGCGATCGAGGTCAGCTCCAGCAGCACCGCGTTCGCGATCAGCACCAGCAGCAGCGTGACGATGATACCGATCGCGCCGGCTGTGAAGCCCACGATCAGGGTCTCCGCATTGAACACACGGCTGATATCGCGCTTGCTGGCACCGATGGCGCGCAGGATACCGATCTCCTTCACGCGCTCCAGTACGCTGATGTAGGTAATGATACCGATCATGATGGAGGAAACGACCAGCGAGATAGCCACAAACGCGATCAGGATGTAACTGATGGCATTGATGATGGTGGTCACGCTGCTCATCAGCAGGCCCACATAATCCGTGTAGCGGATCTGATCCGCCTCAGCGGATTTCGCGTTGTAGGCGTCGATCATCGCCACGATCTCATCCTTCGCCGCGAAGTTCTTGGGATAGATGATGACAGAAGAGGGATCCTCCATATCGCACACGCCGAACAACGTCATGTTGCCTTCATAGGTCGCTTCGGAGGTCGCGGGCGCGGCTTCGGGCTGCGCGCCGCCCCTGTACTTGGCGTACAGTTCCGCCTTTTCCGCGTCGGTCATGGTAGCCAGCATGGCATTCAGGGTCGCCATGTCCGTCATGTCAAAGGGCATCGCGTCGGCAGCGGGCTCTTCCTTCACCGGCGCGGGCGCGGAAGCAAAGCGCAGTCCGGTCAGCACGTCGGTCTCGGCATTGTTCTTCTGAGCCAGCACCACAGGCGCGTTGTTGTTCAGCTTCACCGCCATCTCAGTCAGGGAGGACAGATAGCCCACACCGCCGCGGCGCGCCGTGGAGGAGGCGGAGACCGCCTGCTCACTCGGGCAGATAATACCCACGATTTTGATCGTGATGCCGTTTTCGCTCTGCGCGCGCATATAATCCGCGTCCGCGCTCTTGTCCACCCACACGCCGTTTTCCTCGGCATAGTTGTAAGCCGCGGGGATGTACACAAATTTCAGTCCCAGGATCTCATCAAAGGAGAAGGAGGGGCTTTCGCCTTCCTCTTCACCGCCGCCCATGATCATGTTCATCATCATTTTGGGCAGTTTGGCCGGGTCTTCCAGTCCCAGCGCGTACAGCGTAAAGTCGCTGATCTCATGACGGGAATTCACGATCAGCACCGCTTCATCGTAGCGCTCGGGCATATGACCGGCCACCACGTCATACTGCGCGTCCAGCAGCGCCTTGTTATCCAGCATCTCCTCCCACACATCCATGCTGCTCATGGAGGAGGAGAAAAGCGAGGAAGCGCTCATGCCGCTCATCATGGAAGTAGAGGTGTCGCTCATCAGTCCGGCATTGTTCCACACCTTGCAGGGGTTGCTCTGCACAAAACCGAATTGCGGCGTATCACGGTAGATGTTCAGCGGCACATTGTAGGTGTACTTGATATCGCTCACCAGCTCGCCGAGATCCTGCTCCAGCAGATACGCGCGGAACGCCTTCAGGTTGTTTTCACGCACCTGCGCGTTCATGGAGGTCAGCATCTGCGTCATCACGCGGTTGGTATACACGTGATCCGGCTCATACGCCTCACGGGTGGATTTGATCTCGCCCAGCATGCCCTCCAGCATGGCGGACATATCCACCGTGCTGGCCTGAATGGTGACGGGATAGGAGGAAAGGGTGTCCTCCTGCACACGGTCGATATAATTGTTCACACCGTTGCTCAGCGCCAGGATCAGCGCGATGCCGATGATACCGATGGAACCGGCAAATGCGGTCAGCAGGGTGCGGGTCTTCTTGGTCATCAGGTTGGTCAGGGAGAGGGAAAGCGCGGTCATCGCGCTCATGGAAGGCTTCTTCGTCTTGTAAGGATCCTTCTCATACACCTCGTCCTTATCGTCATAGGGCGCGGTATCATCGGTCACACGGCCGTCCAGCAGGCGGATCGTACGGTTGGCGTACTGTTCAGCCAGTTCCGGGTTATGGGTCACCATGATGACCAGCCTGTCCCGCGCGATCTCCTGCAGCAGATCCATCACCTGCACACTGGTCGCGGTGTCCAGCGCGCCGGTGGGTTCATCCGCCAGCAGGATCTCCGGGTCATTCACCAGCGCGCGGGCAATGGCCACGCGCTGCATCTGACCGCCGCTCATCTGGTTGGGCTTCTTCTTCAGCTGATCGCCCAGCCCCACCTTCTTCAGCGCTTCCTCGGCGCGGCGGCGGCGTTCACGCTTGCCCACGCCGGACAGTGTCAGCGCCAGTTCCACGTTCTTCAGCACCGTCTGGTGCGGGATCAGGTTATAATTCTGAAAAACAAAGCCCACGGAATGATTGCGGTAGGTATCCCAGTCATGATCACGGTAATCCTTGGTCGAGCGCCCCGCGATCACCAGATCGCCGTCGGTATAGCCGTCCAGGCCGCCGATGATGTTCAGCAGCGTTGTTTTACCGCAGCCGGACGGGCCCAGGATCGCCACAAACTCATTTTTTCTGAAACTGATATCGATCCCCTTGAGCGCTTCCACGCGGGTGTCGCCCGCGTCATAAACCTTCTTGATCCCCTTCAGTGTTAGCATACTACGCCTCCTTCAACGCACACATCATAACACCCGATTGTGTCACAAATGTGTTCACATCCTGCCAAATCGTTTCTTCCGTTCGAAAACATCAAAAAACGGCGCTCATATCCCGATCCGGCATTCTTCTTTTTGATCTCTTTCTTCACGCGCCCGCGCTTACGGGAACACGACACCCAGCTTCTTTGTATAGGCGCGGTCCAACTCCATCCGGCAGGTCTTGTTCGGATCCACCGCCTGACAGACGCGCAGATCGCCCGCCAGAGACAGCAGCATACCGGCCTCATAGTCCTTCATCCCGGCCTTTTCCATCAGGAAGCCGCGCATGCGCAGCGTCGCGCCGGCCGCCGCGGCATCCAGCCCTTCGGCGGAATAGATCGCCATGCACCTGTCTTCGCTTACCAGGAACGGCAGCGGCAGCCCGGCTTCCTTCAGCACGGTCACGCGCACCGTCACCCGGCCCGCGATCTCCGCGCCGCACACGCACACCTCGCCGTCTCCCATCACGGCATGCAGATCGCCCATCGCCAGCAGCGCGCCCTCCGCGTACACCGGCAGATAAAGGGTCGTGCCCGCGCCGATCCGCTTGCAGTCCATATTGCCGCCGTGCGTATCCGGCGTTCCGGTCGCCACCGCTTCACCGGCGGGGGCCGTGCCGATCACACCGATCATGGGCCGGATCGGCCATGACAGCACATCATTAAAGATGATCTTTCCGTCCTTCACAGGCATGATACGGGTGTTTTCCGCCTTCGCCGCCGTGCCGGTCACGCCTTCGCCGGGCGCTTCCACCACAGCCGCCTGCTCCGCCACGTCGATCTGAAGGATCTCCACCTTCAGCGTATCGCCGGGCATCGCGCCTTCCACATACAGCGGCCCGGTCGCAGGGTTGATCCGGGACCAGTCCAGTCCGCCCAGATGCTGATCCTCGCGCTCGATCTGTCCGCCAAAGCAATCCATCGTTTCAAAGCAGACCGTTTCCCCCGAAACCGCTTTTGCCGCCGGGGCACTGTTCCTGTCCATGGCATATACATGGTCTTTTTTCAGGATCGTCAGCATTTCTTTTTCCCTTCGCCGTCATCCGGCTTTCCTTGATTGATTTTTTCAATTCCGGGGCGCTTTTGAACGCGCCCTCCGCTCACAGGGTTTCCGGTCTTTCACCATAAAACCCCTATGATAACATTCATTATATAAGTTCCGTCATTTTCCGTCAATGGACAGCCCTCCCGTTTCTGTTCTCGTTCTGTCCTTTTGCTTTTTTCCGCTGTCAGGCTGCTGCCGCATCCGCATCCGGATACATTTTCCCGCCTCCGCCTGTCCGGTACCGGATGTCGGAAAGATAGCACACGCTGCCGCGTCCCGCAACCGCTTCCGTCCGAAATGTCACAATTCCTGTTCAAAAAAGAGCAAGGTATCCTTTCACTCACATTGGTATTCAACTAACTAATCCCGTCTCATGTACATAAAAAAGTCCCAGGATCCTATCCTAGGACTTACTTGAATTAACATGTAAGAAACAGCAAGTAGAAAAAGTGTTTTTTCTGCTCTACCTGTTACTATTATTACAACTGGTCAATAATCACTTTTCTTTGTTGATTATATTCTTCTTCAGTGATACCGCCATCCAGCATCTGTTCCTTCAGGGCTATCAATTTTTCTTCTGGCGTGACAGGCACCTTATATAACCCGCGAGGTCTCAAAAAAACAATCAATAGCAATGCAATTGCTGAAAGAACAAACGCACCAATAGTCAAAGCCTCATTCGCATCAATATCCCAAGTCGTATACACCATATGTGTAAGAACATAAACAACCATACCTAATAAAGATTCCTTCGCCTCGAGACACACCGCTATACTCAGAAACGCCTCTTTTACTCTTCGTTTTACCTGCAGGAAAACATACAGTATCAGCAGCGCACACACATTCAGCGTCGGTAAATCAAAAGATAATACTGATATTATAACTCCTAGAATTAATGGTACTAGAACAAAAATCGTTTTTTTATCGAACTTGTACATTTCACTCACCTTTAATTTCCTTCATTTTTGCAGTATATTCGTCTTCGGATATCAAACCCTTTTCAAATAAATCATTAATCTTCTCAGCGCGTGAACCATGTAAAGAATTATCAATCGGTGACGCTATATGTCCAGTTTTAGCTCTTAAAGCACTTTCAATGCTCACTGTTTTTTCAATCAATTCGCCAAATCCATAGAGAACAAAGCTCCCAACCCATGAAAACAAAGGTCCAAGCAAGAGTAAAGCAAGACCAGCTTGAGAAACACCATTCCACCAACTATTAGCAGCCATCATAGCAATACCCGCAATAACTGATCCGATGATTCCGATCCAACAAACGACATTTGCCAGAACTTTGATTTTTCTGCCAATATTATTAAACATAGTATTTACCTCTTTTCTATTGTTGATAATAACATTTTATTACTATTTCCCATTTTTGTCAACCATTGGTTTCATATTTATCTCCTATTGCTATCCCTTCTCCCCCGCATTTCCCCTGTTTTTTCTTTGACATTCCCGGCAAACAGGTGTAATATGTTGTGTATATTTCGAAATTGTTTCGGAGGTATGAACAAATGGCCGGTTCCAAGAATCATGAAGAACAGCGCCGTGAGAAGGACGGCATCGTATATTTTGACCGCGGCATCCTCGAAGGCAGGGAAGGCCGCCGTTATCAGCGCTTCGCTATCCAGACCCATTTTGTCAATCCCGGTGAGGATCAGGCGGAGCTGGTGCGCAAATATGTGCTGCCCCTGTATCAGCCGGGCGATTGTCTGGCCTTCACGGCCAAGGTAATGGGCATGTGCACCAATAACGTGCGCACGCTGGAGGACACCCATCCCGGCTGGTGGGCCCGTCACCTCGCGCCCTTCGCCGGTCACAATTCCACCGGCATCGGCATGCACAGCGCGCACAAGATGCAGCTGGTCATCGAGATCTGCGGTCTGCCCCGTGTGCTGTTCGCCGCGGCGGTCTCCGCCATCACCCGTCCCTTCGGCAAGAAGGGCCTGTTCTACGAGATCTGCGGTCACGGCGTGGCCGGTATCGACGGCTTCTATCCGGACAGCAGCTTTGAGGTCTACCACAACATGGGCGTCATCAATCCCGAGCATCCTGTGGAACTGTGCGACGCGCTGGAAAAGGAGACCGGTGTTCCCACCGTGGTCATGGACGCCAACGACTTTGACCAGAATCAGCTGGGCAAGGGCACAAAGTTCCCCCTCACGGATGAGCAGATCCAGGAAGCCATGAAGGACAACCCCTCCGGTCAGGGCGATGAGCTCACTCCCTTCATCCTCATCCGTCCCCTCTGATCCCTTCGTATCTCCATGCCGAAGGCACCGCCCGGTCCCACCGTCTGACGCGTGCCTTTGGCTTTCCGTTTTTTTATGGATCACTTTCTTTTCACTCATTATCATTAACAGGAGGCAATCCCCATGATCAATTACGCGATGGAGCAGATCCAAAATCTTTTGAAGATCCCTTCCCCCACCGGCTTCACCCACATGGCGGCGGACTATGTGATGACCACCCTCACCGGCATGGGCTACAGCCCTGTGCGCACCCGCAAGGGCGCCGTGCTGTGTGATATCGGCGGCGAGGGCGACGGCATCCTGCTGGCCAGCCACATGGACACGCTGGGCGCGATGGTGCGCAGCGTGAAGGCCAACGGCCGTCTGCGCTACACCCACATCGGCGGCTGGCAGGATACCACGGTGGAGACCGAATGCTGCACCGTGTTCACCCGTGACGGCAAGCGTTTCAGCGGCACCGCCCAGTACAGCAAGGCCAGTTCTCACGTTTACCCCGGCATGGGCAAGGAGCCCCGCGAGGAAGAAACCATGGAGATCGTGCTGGATGAGATCGTCCGCTCTGCCGCCGAGACCAAAGCGCTGGGCATCGATACCGGCTGCTTCATCGCCTGGGATCCCCGCACCACTCTCACCGAAAGCGGCTATCTCAAGAGCCGTCATCTGGATGACAAGGCCTCCAGCGGCATTCTGCTGGCCATCGCGAAGGCGGCTGCCGATAAAAAGCTTCAGCTGCGCCGCCATGTCACGCTGCTCTTCTCCGTTTATGAGGAAGTCGGCCACGGCGCTTCCATGAAGCTGCCTGAGGGCGTGGTGGACATGCTGGCGGTGGATATGGGCTGCGTGGGCGATGATCTGGCCTGCGATGAGACCATGGTCTCCATCTGCGCCAAGGACAGCGCCGGTCCCTTCGATTTCAGCATGACCAATGAACTGATCGAGCTGGCGAAGCAGAACGGTCTTCAGTACGCTGTGGATATCTACCCCTCCTACTCCAGCGATGACGCCACCGCCCTGCGCGCCGGCAATGATGTGCGCTACGCCCTGATCGGCCCCGGCGTGTTCGCCAGCCACGGCTATGAGCGCACCCACGTCAAGGGCGTTGAGAACACCTATCGGCTGATCGAAGCCTATCTGACAAAGGAATAAGGGCTTTTTCCCCGTCATTTCAAAAAATTTTACCGGACAGGGACGAAAACCCCTGTCCGATTCGTATAATAAGAGGACAGATACAACAAATGTGCTGTCCACAACCATTCCCGGGAGGAAAATAAAATGAAAAAACACAAGATTCTGTTCACCGTACTTGCCCTGATCACGACCACCGTTCTGGTCGCGGGCGTATGCGCTGAAGCCACCTTTTCCGCCATCTGGAACGCCGGCACCCGTCTGGCTTTCAACACAGACAACGCGGTGATCACCGCCAACGCGGCCTTCAGTTATGAAGGCGAGGTGTTCAAGAAGTTCTCCGCTTCCTACACCAAGGATGGCTTTGACAACCTCATGTCGCTGGATGTGTTCACGCCCCGCGGCGACGGCACCGAGAAGGAGACCGGCTACAAGGTGCTGGGCCGCGACGGCGAAGTGTGGAGCTGGGACAAGGGCGATGAAACGTCCTACTACGGCGGCATCGATCCTTCTCAGTCCATCATCCGCAACAGCGGCATGCGCAACATGCTCACCCTGGCCGGTGATGTGGTCACCGCCGCCGCGGACATTCTGGCCGCAGATAAGATCACGGTCACCAATGCCGAAAACGGCAACACCGATTACAGGATCACCCTCAAGCCGGGCGATGTGCCGCAGGTGCTGAACAACACCCTCTACACCCTCATTTCCGGCGCGGCGGACCGCTATGGTTACGGCACCGTCGGCCTCTACGGCAGGGATGATCAGTTCTACACCTCCTACAGCTATGATGACTTCGACGCCAGCTTCGCCCTCTGCTATCAGGAGGTGTTCGGCGAGCCCCTCCCCGATGATTTCTGGGAGAACCTGTACAATGTGGATTCGCCGATGCCCCGTGAAAACGGCGAAGGCGATGAAGAAGAAGTGGACGTTGTATTCAACGAAGAAACATGGACCCGCTGGGAGGCCGTGATCGCCCGCATGGATGAGATGGAAGCCGAGATCCTGGTCGAAAATCCCGGCGTGGCCGTGATCAACATCCATCCCGATAACAGCTACACCTGCTACCGGGAAAACGCGGAGTTCATCATTGCCTCCGGTCAGCAGTATGTCATCTATGAGGACATGGCCGTCACCTTCGCGCAGTACTACAAGCAGGTCACCGGCGAGGAGCTGGATCCTCAGGCCTATGAAGCCGGCATCAGCTTCTACAATCCCGAGCTTTACGAGGCCGTGTGGGAAATGATCAACGAAATGGATCATACCTACATCGCGGACTGCGTTGAACACGAAGGCGCCATCTGCGTGATGGTCATGAAGAACGGCGAAAAGCGCTACATCACCAACGAGGATGACCTGTTCATCTACAATTCCGGCGATACCCTGATCCGCACCATGCTGATGTGGATGAGCGGCATTTCTGTCGACAGTGTGGATGCCGATGTGCAGCTGAACAGCAACGGCGATCTGGTCTCCGCTGCCGGCACCGTGGAGCTGGGCGTCATGATGACCTCCGATACGCCCCACCGTCTGACCGTCACCTTTGATATTCAGGTGGAATACGGCACTGCCGATCTTTCCGATACCACCTATGAGGTGCTGGGCGTGCCGCTCTGGGAAGACTGGTTCCGGCAGAACTACGGCGGTGATTACGACAAGCTGTGGGAAGATCTGTACGGCGATTACGATCCTTCTGCCGATGCGCCCTCCTTCCCTGAGAGCGTCACCTTCATGGGCGTTGAATACCCCATCACCGATCTGGATCCCTACGGCTTCGACAGCTTCGACTGGTACGAGTGATCCTTCTCTTTCCCTGACCGGACAGGATATTGTTCCGGTCAGACCCATTATGATCCACAACAGGGAGCGTGCCCGCGCGGCGCGCTCCCGTTTCTTATTGTTCCGTGTTTTTTCTATATTTCGCGATAGATGAGGTCGTTATTCGGCCATTGTTTACATTGAAAACACAGGAAGAAGATGCTAAAATATCGCGTGTGCGTCAAAACGCCCGTTTTGGCGTACAAAGAATCGTATTCCCCGGGAGATCGCCCCGCGTATGCTCCCGTATCAAATGGAGGATTGAAAATGCCTACGACCCACTTTGATAAGGAATCTATCAAAACTTCCATTGTGAGCAAGCTGCAGCGCTACAACGGCCGCACGCTGGCCGATGCCACCCCGCAGCAGATCTACAACGCTGTCGCCACCACCGTGCGCGACCAGATCATGCTCAAGTGGACCGCTGCCCGTGAAAAGGAAAAGACCTATACCGGCAAGCGCCTGTATTATCTGTCTGTCGAGTTCCTGCTGGGCCGCAGCCTGCACTGCAACATGGTGAACCTGTGCTCCACCAAGGCCTACAGCGAAGCGCTGAAGGAACTGGGCATCGACTGGGACAACATCGTCAAGGAAGAGCCGGATCCCGGTCTGGGCAACGGCGGTCTGGGCCGTCTGGCTGCCTGCTTTATGGATTCTCTGGCTTCCCTGCAGCTGCCCGCCATGGGCTGCACCATCCGCTACGAATACGGTCTGTTCCGTCAGAAGCTGATCGACGGTCAGCAGGCGGAGCTGCCCGATAACTGGCTGGAGAACGGCAACGTATGGGAAGTGGCCGCCCCCGAAGACACCGTTGAGGTGCGCTTCTACGGCCACGTGGAGGAAAAGCAGGAGGACGGCAACTGGACTTTCGAGACCAAGGATTATCTCACCGTGCTGGCTGTGCCCTATGATATGCCTGTCTGCGGTTACGACTGTGACACCGTCAACACCCTGCGTACCTGGAAGGCCAAGAGCCCCAATCCCACCAATCTGCCCAACTTCAGCAACGGCAATTATCTGCAGTCCATGCGCGAGGCGGATCTGGTGTCCTTCATCAGCAAGTTCCTCTACCCCGATGACAATCATTACGAGGGCCGCGAGCTGCGCCTGAAGCAGCACTACTTCTTCACCAGCGCCACGCTGCAGTACGCCCTGAAGGATTTCAAGCGCCGTTTCGGCCGCAACTTCCAGCTGATCCCCGAGAAGATGACCATCCACATCAACGACACGCATCCCGGTCTCGCGATCCCCGAGCTCATGCGTCTTCTGATCGATGAGGAAGGCCTGAGCTGGGACGAAGCCAGCGCCATCGTGCAGAAGACCGTGGCCTACACCAACCACACCGTGCTTTCCGAAGCGCTTGAGCGCTGGCCCGAGAGAATGGTGCGTCACGTGGTGCCCCGTGTCTACATGATCCTGCAGGAGATGAACCGCCGTCTGTGCGCGCGTCTGGCCGATCACTACGACAACGGCACGGATCCCCGCATCGCCGGCATGGCCATCACCGCCTATGACATGGTGCACATGGCCAACCTGTGCGTGGCGTGGAGCTACTCCGTCAACGGTGTATCCCAGCTGCACGGCGATATCCTCAAGAAGGATACCTTCCACGATTTCTATCAGGTGATGCCGGAGAAGTTCTCCGCGATCACCAACGGTATCACCCATCGCCGCTGGCTGATGGCGTGCAATCCCGGTCTGTCCCAGCTGATCACCGACACAGTCGGCGACAAGTGGATCAAGGAGCCGGAGCATCTGCGCGATCTGCTGCCCTACGCCGATGACGCCGCCTTCCGCACCGAATTTGAGCGCGTGAAGAAGGAAAACAAGATCCGCTTCAACAAGATGCTCATGCAGCGTCAGGGCGCTTCCTTCGATACCGAGTTCCTCGTTGATGTTCAGGCCAAGCGTCTGCACGAATACAAGCGTCAGCTGCTGAACGCGCTGCACATCCTGGTGCTGTACAACCGCATCATGGATGATCCCAATTTCGAGATGACTCCCCGTGTATTCATCTTCGGTGCCAAGGCCAGCCCGGCTTACTACATGGCCAAGCAGATCATTCGTCTGATCAACGCCATCGCCAAGCTGATCGATCAGTCCCCCCGCGCCAAGCGCATGCTGCGCGTCATCTTCCTGGAGAACTACGATGTTTCCAGCGCTGAATACCTGATGCCCGCGGCTGATCTGTCCGAACAGCTCTCCACCGCCGGCAAGGAAGCCAGCGGCACCGGCAACATGAAGTTCATGATGAACGGCGCGGTCACCATGGGTACCATGGACGGCGCGAACATCGAGATCGCGGATGCCGTCGGTATCGACAACATCTACATCTTCGGTATGCGCGCGGACACCGTGGCCGCCATGTATCAGGAAGGCAACTACAGCCCCATGCACGTCTTTGAGACCAATGGTGAGCTGCGCCGCGCCCTGATGCAGATCATTGACGGCACCCTGTTCCCCGACGCGCCTGCCACATTGCAGGATGTCTATCACAACCTGCTGTTCAAGGATCCCTACTTCTGCCTGAAGGATTTCGGTTCCTACTCCATGGCGCAGCGCCGCGTGGACAAGGATTACAAGGACCGCGAGAAGTGGCTGCGCATGGCGATCACCAACACCGCCTGCTCCGGCATCTTCTCCTCCGATCGCACCATTCAGGAATACAACGACAAGATCTGGCACCTCCGCTAACTGCTGCGCAGGGCGATTCCGCCGATGTTGGCTGAAAGCGTCGCGCCCGCCACGCGGGCACACCTTCTTCCGCCGGTGTCGGCTGAAAGAATCGCGCTCGCCACGCGGACAGACTTTCCTGCACGGAGAGCGCGCGCATTCATCCGCCGGTGTTGGCTGAAAGCGTTGTGCTCACCACGCGAACAGACTGTCCTGCGCGGAAAGCACACGCCTGATATCGGCGGAGCCCTTCCGGTGTCCTGATCAGAACACAATAAAACAGATCCGGTCAGAAGACGGCATTTCGTCTTTCTGACCGGATCTTTATATATATCTGTTTCAGTTTATTGATCAGTGTTTTTCAATAGGCTTCTGTGTGATTGGTCCCGGATCACTTGTCTTCCTTCACGGTGATCGCGTCCGCCGTGATGAAGCAGGCCGCGCCGCCGAGCGTAGCGCCCACACCGATGGAAAGCGCCAGAGCCTTCACAGCAGTGCCCACACTGGCAAACGCCGCGTGGCCCAGCATCGCGCCTAGGCCGATGGCACACAGTGCCGCGCCGCCTACCGCGAATCCCAAAGCGATCAGTCCGCGGCGGTTCTTGTTGGCCCAATTCTCAGTCTTCTTCCAGCCATCCGCGATCCATTCACATTCACCCAGCGCTTCCAGTTCCTCATAGCTCATATCCAGACCGTTGACCATCATCATCATTTCATCCATTTTCGTTTCCTCCTCACCGCATTGGGTGTTTGTTATTTTCTCTTTCTCTGTCAGCAGGTTTCCTTTTCCCTCCTGACAGTGCTTATTATAGGCAAAACGATCCCGGATCTGAACGCCCAAAACCCATCGATCACGTTTTTTCATCATTCATTTTGTTTTCGTTTTCGTTTAATATTCATCGTTTTCAGGAGGGCGAACCCCCCGGTCAAAGGCCCGGTTCACGCGTTTTTACACATAAAAAACTCCGCGCGCCGTTTCCGATCCGCGGAGTTTTGGTTATGCTTTTTTATTCTGATCAGCCGATCGGCACAGCCGCCGCGATCTCGCTCACCGGCACAGGCGCGGGGAGCAGCAGCTCCGCCACCAGCACGATGGCGCAGCAGCACACAGCCACCGGGAAAAGCTTCAGCCCCTTCCATGCCAGCACGATGCCGATCGCCAGCGTGAGCGCGCCCACCCACCAGTAGGTGGTAGCGTCCATGATGGCCGGGAAGGTCATCACGGCAAGCGTCACATAGGGCACATAGTAAAGGAAGCTGCGCACAAAGCGGTTTTTGATGGGCTTACGGAAAATGGTGAGCGGCAGCACGCGGATCAGGAAAGATACGCCGGCCATCACCAGGATATACAGATAAGGATTATGCTGCATACGTTTCCCTCCTTACGCTTTTGCTTCGGCATCGCTGCCGTTTTCAGGCGTCTTGTTTTCCGCCGCGGGGTCTTCATCCTTGATCGGCTTCAGAATGGCCGCCGCGCCCGCGATGAGCACCGTGAGGATCACGATGATCACGCCGCCGTTGATATCACGGATGCCGGGCAGGCGGCTAGCCGCGAAGGAAAGCGCGAAGCTGACCCCCACCAGCAGCCCGATGGTGCGATCCTTATGTACCGGCGGAATGATGATGGCGATGAACATGCCGTAAATGGCCACCGACAGCGCGCTGACCACCACCGGCGGCAGCACATCGCCTGCCAGGATGCCCACCGAAGTACCGGCTGCCCACGGGATCACCGAGGTGGTAGCCAGGCCGTAGGTGTACCACGGGCTCAGATAACCGGTCTGCGCGATGGAGAGCGCGAAGATCTCATCCGTCACAAAGAAGCCCATGCCGATGCGGTGCGCGAAGCGCATGGACGGATCCACACGCTGTGAAAGCGCGCAGCTCATCAGCAGATAGCGGCAGTTGGCCACCAGAATGACCAGCGCCATCATCAGGTACGAGGCCTGATCGATCATCACCTGAAAGCCGGCCTTCTCCCCTGCCGAAGCGATGGTGAACAGGCTGGCCACAAACCCCTGAAACCAGTTCATGGCGGTGGGGTTGGCCTTGACCGCCCAGATGCCCAGGCTGAACGCCACGGCGAAGTATCCCAGGCCTACCGGAATGCCGTCCCGGCAGCCTTTTTTATAGATCGCGAAGGACTCTTTATTCATACGAATCGACCCTCTGAATCATGTTTTTTATCCTTTTCGGCGCGGTTTACAAAAAAGGCGCCAATTACAGATATTACCCGCATCCCCCGCGGGTGTCAAGCAAAAAACGGCAGAGATACAATCAGGGAGCAGGATCCGCGGTCTGGGGAGGCGGTGCTTGGCACAGCCGCGATACATCCCCGGCAAAATACGCTTTCGCTTTTACAGCGCGCCCTTCCTGTGGTATAATCCTTTTATATCCTGTAATTTCGGAGGAAAACAGCTTGCTTCCCTCAATCACCGTTTTCGGCCTTGTCATCCCGCTTTACACCCTCATGGCAGTCGTCGGGATCATCGTTGCCATGATCACCGGCTATTTCCGCTGCCGCCGCCTGAAGGGCGATCTCACCGCCTGTCTGATGACGCTCACCTTCGGTCTGCTGTTCAGCATCCTCGGCGCGTCGCTTTTCTATTACATCTTTTCCTACGATATCACGCGCCTCATCGCAGAGGTCTCGCGCGGGGACTGGAGCTTCACCCAGTCCGGCGGCCTTGTCTTTTACGGCGGCCTGATCTGCGGCCTGCTCGGCAGCTTCTGCACGGAGCTGATGCTGCGCGGCTCCATGGAAAAGACCTGTGATGTGCTTTTGCCTGTCATCCCCCTCGGGCATGCCTTCGGCCGCGTCGGC
Organism: uncultured Clostridia bacterium; assembly: GCA_937907055.1. Lineage (GTDB taxonomy): Bacteria > Bacillota > Clostridia > Christensenellales > Aristaeellaceae > ZC3RG03. The sequence goes on from CALCTW010000092.1 coordinate 21,146, forward strand.
TGCATTTTTGCCGGCTGCTGCTTCGGCATGGAGTATGATGGTTTTCTTGCGGTCACCACGCCCTACGCGCACGGCACGCACCTGCCGGTCGCGGGCATCGAGGCCGTCCTTGTGTTCCTGCTTTTCTTCTATTTGCAGCGTCAGGTGAAGCGCCGTCCCGGGCGTTACCGGGTGCTGTTCAGTTATCTGTCCGTCTACGCCATGCTGCGCTTCATTCTGGAATACGCGCGCGGGGATGCCATCCGCGGCGTATTCGGCTCCTTCTCCACCTCGCAGTGGATCAGCATCGGCGTGCTGCTGTTCTCCGTCTTCATGGTATTGAAGAACGGCAAAGGCAGCATGACAGAGCGGATCGGCGCGCAGAAGGATGTTTTCGTCTCCTTTGTCACCGTGTTCTGGCTCTGCGTGTGGCATCTCACCGCGAACGCCGTGGGCAATGCCCTGCTGCTGCCCGGCCCCGGAGACGCCCTGCGCTCCTTCTTCACCCTGGCCGGTCACGCCGCCTTCTGGGAAAGTGTGGGCACCACGCTGCTCCGCGTCATCACCGGCTACGCGGGGGCCATTCTCATCGGCTGCCTCCTCGCCTTCTTCTGTCATTTCTGCGCCCCGGCGGAGCTGCTTCTTTCCCCCGTCCGCAGCATCATCCGCGCCACCCCGGTCGCCAGCTTTATCATTTTATTATGGCTGTGGCTCTCCAAGGGCACCGTGCCCGCGTTCATCTCCTTCCTGATGGTCGTTCCCGTCATCTGGAGCAACGTGCAGGAAGGCCTGAAGCAGACCGATCCCCGCATGCTGGAAATGGCGCGCGCCTACCGCTTCACCGGGCTGCAGACCCTGCGTGAGCTTTACCTCCCGGCCATCAAAGCGCCCTTCACCGCCGCCTGTGCCACCGGCCTCGGCTTCGCGTGGAAGAGCGGCATCAGCGCGGAGGTGATCGCAAGGCCCCTGCGCGCCATCGGCACCGGCATCGCGGATGCCAAGGTATATCTGGAGACGGGCGAGCTTTTCGCCTGGACGCTCACCGTGATCCTGATCTCCATGCTGCTGGAGAAGGCGCTCATGCGCGTCATCCGCGGACAGAACCGAAAGGAGGGCGCCGGCAAATGATCCGCATCTCCTCCCTTTGCTTCTCCTACGGGGAGAAAACCATTTTTGATCACTTCACTTTGGAACTGCCGGATACCGGCGTCGTAGCCCTCATGGGCGACAGCGGCCGGGGCAAAACCACGCTGCTCCGCCTGCTGGCCGGGCTGGAGACCCCCGAAAGCGGCATGATCACCGGCATCGAAGGCAAAAAGACCGCCTTCCTCTTTCAGGAGGATCGTCTGCTGCCTGCCCGCAGCGCGCTGAAAAACGTATCCCTCGTCAGCAATGAAAAAACAGCCCGGCAATGGCTCTCCGCGCTGGAGATCCCGGATGTGAACGCCCTGCCCGGCGCACTCTCCGGCGGCATGTGCCGCCGCGTGGCCCTGGCCCGCGCGCTGGCCTTCGGCGGTGATCTCCTGCTGCTGGATGAGCCCTTCACCGGCCTTGACAAAGCCCTTACCGCCCGCGTGATCGAGCGGATCCGGGACGCCGTCCCCCTCATTATCATGAGCACCCACAGCGAGGAAGACGCCGCCCTGATGGGAGCCGAAGTGATCCGCATCTGATACTGCTTCCTGCTCTGAAGAGAAATGATCATTCCACTGTGCTTTTGTTATCATCAATCGTATTGGGTATGAAAGTATGGTCGTAACAGTATTCTCATTTCTATATTTCTAAATAATTGATCGTATCGGGAATAAATGATCTCCGCTTTTCGTTCTATCATTATACTGAATATAATTATTCAAATTATGATATGACATACACAGACACTTTGCCTCGCTTATGGTCAAGCTACGTTGTCGTATTATCACGCATTCTCGCAGTATATGGATGAATGGGAGTGATTGAAATGAGAAAAATATTGCTATTATCATTGTGTATACTCTTCATTCTATATTTATGTATCGTTGTTGCAAATAACCAAATAGCACGCAATGTAGAAAAACACCTTTGTGCTGTTCCTGCACCTGAAAACACAGATATTGTTTCATCCATTTCAGTGGCAGGAAAATTATGGGGATGCGGAAATGGAATGCAGTATACAGGTGCGCTATTGCTGAAAACTTCAAATGATAATAAGGTGATAGAAGACTACTATCGAGCAACAGTTTCGCACGATTGTGATGTGTATGATTGTTTGGATAACTATGTGTTGCCATTATACAAGCGCTTCAATATTAATGGAGGAGATGATGGTTTTTTAATCCTTGTCCTTACATTGGAGTCTGAAAGAGGAAACTTACCAGATAATCTTTCATCAATAGAGATAGAGTTACTTAATATGGACCTGCGAGGACACTAAATGATGCTCGAACCTTTGAACAAAAAGTGTATTTCATTTACCAGTTAATACACGGAATGCTATGGTGAAGATCATCAAGTGACTACACGTACGGTGACAGCGACTGGAAGGATTTGCTGACTGCGTACAATGGGACAGCTATCTCCTATGACGCCATTGGCAACCCGCTGAATGACGGCATGTGGACATACACCTGGCAGAACGGCCGTCAGCTGGCATCCATGAGTAAGATCGACGGCAGTCTGACCGCTTCCTTTGTGTATAATGCGGATGGCCTGCGTGTACAGAAGTTACAGAGGGTATCTCCGATAGCGCAGAATGAGAGAAGGATAGCATTGCGAGTGGGTACTGCGCCTTATTATTATCTTGATCAATTTGGAGAGTATCAGAGCGCTTATGACTATCATTTTATGTACCAAACAAGTAGTGGAAATTGGGCTGAAAAGCATGGTATAGGTGGGGATTCAATTTGCCGCTATGCTGGAGAAACGCCAGACAGTCTGAGCTGGGATCTGGCAAACATTATCTCTTATTATGATAGTGATATTGTTTATTTTGCAATAGGAGAGTGAAAATGAAAATGACAACTTCTATAAATAGATGCATTTTGTTATTTGCCGTTATTATTTTCTTCTTTCATGGTTTGAATAATGTTCCATTAAAAAGTACTGAACAGTTAGGAGACGATCAAAGAATGTGTACGCCTTTGGAAATGAAACCAATTAGAAACTATAGTGGAATAAAAGAACTCGAGGACTTGTTGACAACCTACTCCTACAAGGAACTATCAGTTTTTCGTTCAGAAAGCGGATATTACTTGCTGTTTATGAAACAAGAATCAAAAGTAATAATGTTGCGTGTTACTAATATGGGTGATACTATATCATTCTTCGAATTCACTCCATCATTAGTATTTAAAGATATCCAAGAACTTCCTTTTGAAGCTGAACTTCAAGTTGTGCGCAAAATAGACCCTTACGGGCAATATCCTTTCATGTATACTGGCAGAAACGACATACCATGGAGCAGCCAACATATTACATCTGATGGATATTATGTAGTTGTTCATTACAGTACTGAAGGGCTGGTTCGTACAATTCAATTTTTAAGGATCTTTTGAGACAGGGCTGTATTACTTGAGGAGTAGGTATTATAACGCTTGTTGGGATAGATACAGCACCTTGTTATTACATTGTTACAGGAGGTCAGCAATGAAAAAACAGTTTCTGTTATTTTTTTCTTCTGATTTGTTGTTGCTTAACTTATAAAACCGCCTACGGGGAAGAAAAACAAAACAGAATCGTCCGTCGTGAATACTGGATATTTATAATAGAGAATGAGAGCGGCCTCCTTGGGTACTATGACACAAAATCAGGGTATTACAAAGAGCCTGAATACGACAGTATATCTGATAATTCTGACTATGATGCACCGCTATTGGTAAAAAAAGATGGTTTGTGGGGATACATAAGCAGAACGACAGGAGAAGTAGTGATTCCTTTGCAGTTTACTGCAGATAGCGCGTATTCTGACTTTCAAAATGGATATGCGGTTATTGGGTATAGGTTGAAGACAAATGATGAATCGATTCGCTATCATTATATTCTTATCGATACAAACGGTAATCAGGTGATCATACCGGATGAATACTCTATCGTATCTGGTGTATGCGGATCAAAGAAATCCGTTATTGTCCGAGGATTCAGCAACAACAGATACGGATTTGGTATTTATCAAATTGACAAGGGGCTTGTTGTAGAACCGATATATGATAGTATATGGTTCGGTGATTGCAATTATTTCTGTTATGAAGATGCCTCAGGAATGGTCGGCATGATGAATGCGGACGGGGATGTTGTTCTGAAGCCTGAGTATTCTACAAATGATGCTCCGATCCAATACCTCAGCAATAAGAAGGGTACTGCAAGTCTTCTTATTGATGGGTACTATGAAGTGTTCAATCGTCAGGGTGATCAATTGTACATTTTTATCGACAATAGTCACGATTGCTTTAATGTATTCGATATGGACAAAGCCATGTCTATATAGGGCAGCTGATACGGGTGAATGACCGGGATGATCCCACAAGCGGCACCACCGGTACCACGTGGACCTATGAATACGATACATTAGCGAGAATTGTCTATAAAGAGGTAATGAATGATAAAAGCAAAGTCC
>CALCTW010000093.1 GCA_937907055.1 uncultured Clostridia bacterium
TTATCTCACCACGCGGCAGTCTTGCCTCCTCTTTTACATCCGCCCCGGTCTTTCCGTCCCCGTCTCGTTCATTTCCTTCCCCTCTCTTGTATTTTCTGTCAATTCATGCTATGATCACCTCATAATATGATCACATTTTGCGGGAGGTTCTCATATGAAACGCAATCTTCTTTTCCTCGCGCTCCTTCTCATCTCCCTTTTTGTTTTTGCCACCGCCCTTGCACAGGAAGATTCTCTTGGCTCCGCCGTCAGCGGTGATTTTGAATACGCTTATTTTACCGATGGCACGGCCTGCATCACCCGCTACACCGGCTCGGCCACGAACCTGATCCTCCCGTCCGAATTGGAGGGTCATCCCGTCACCGTCATCGGGGATAGGGCATTCAACAATTGTAAAAACCTCACATCCATCTCCCTCCCGGAGAACCTCACCTCCATCGGGGATTGGGCATTCTCTGGTTGCTTCTCCCTCACTTCCATCACCCTCCCGGAGAGCCTCACCGCCATCGGGGATTGGGCATTCTCCGGTTGCTACTCCCTCTCTTCAATCTTCCTCCCGGAGAGCCTCACCTCCATCGGGGATTGGGCATTCTCTGATTGCTACTCCCTCTCTTCAATCTCCCTCCCGGAGAGCCTCACCGCCATCGGAGCGAATCCTTTTTTAAACTGCGAAAAATTAACGACCATTACTGTCTCACCGGATCATCCCACCCTTGCGGTCATCAATGGCGTTCTGTTTGAAAAAACAGAAAAGCGGCTTGTCACCTATCCTTATGCATTTACTGCTAAGTCATACACCGTTCCGCAGGGGATCAGAATCATCGGGGATTAGGCATTCTCCGGTTGCCACTCCCTCGCTTCCATCTCCCTTCCGGAGAACCTCACCGCCATCGGGGGTGGGACATTCTACGATTGCACCTCCCTCACTTCCATCTCTCTCCCAGAAAGCCTCACCGCCATCGGGGATCGTGCGTTCTCCTGGTGCTCCTCCCTCACTTCCGTCACCCTCCCGGAGAGCCTCACCTCCATCGGGAATTATGCATTCTCCTATTGCCGCTCCCTCGCTTCCATCTCCCTTCCGTAGAGCCTCACCACCATCGGGGATGGGGCATTCTCCCGGTGCTCCTCCCTCACTTCCGTCACCCTCCCGGAGAACCTCACCGCCATCGGGGATTGGGCATTCTCCGATTGCTCCTCCCTCGCTTCCATCTCTCTTCCGGATAGCATTACCGCCATCGGGGATCAGGCATTCTCCGGTTGTGAAAACCTCACCCTCACAGTCGGCCGTGATTCTTACGCCAAACAATACTGCATCGACAAAGGACTGACCTATACTTATCCCGATTCCCTCGACTGGCTTTTCAACTGACTTCCCTTTATCCTTCCCGCGGCCTTTCAAAGGCCGCTTTTTTCTTGCCTTTTCGCCGCCGTTCTCTTCGTCCTTCCCGTTCCTCATCCCTCATCCATTCCACGGAGGTGGCTTCACCGCCCCAAGGAGAAAGATCCTGCCTTCCCCATCCGCTTCCCTCGCCACGCCTTTTTTACTTCCGCCAAGCGCTCATCCGTCCATTTCCATCACCACGCGCCTTTCTCGTCCCCCGCGTCGCGTATTTACCCATAACAAAAGAGAGCGTTCACCGCGCTCTCTTTGAGGTTCGCCTTTTCCTTATTTCATTCTTTCATGCTCATCCCACGTGATCCGGGCGATAGCACACCACGTGATCCTCCTGCGGGAATTTCACATCCGCCCGGCATTTGAACGGATGATACTTGTCCTCCCCGCCAAACCACTTATACGGCCCATCCGCCCCGGTCTTTCCGTCCACGATCTCCTGCATGCCGTCCCGCAGGCTGCGAAGCAAGCTGATATCGTTCATCCCCTGCGCGTGTCCGTGCAGGATCTGATCCGCCTCATTTTCCAGCCACAGCACCTTGTCCATGGCCGCCACCGCCTCGCGCATCGTCAGGCAGTGATCCAGCTGCATCCACAGATGATGGTTCACGCTGTCGCCGGTAAAAAGCAGCCGATCCGCGCGATCCAGCAGCACCACGCTGCCCTTCGTATGTCCGGGCAGCTCCACCACCTCCAGCGCGCGGCCGCCCAGGTCGATCACATCGCCCCCATGAATGGGTGTGAACGGCGGGAAGGAGATCTCGTTCTCCTGCATGTATTTTTGCAGTTCCGGTATGCTGTTCAGAAATTCCTCCGCCAGCGCGTTATCATCCGGGTGCATGTAAGCCTTGTCAAAATAAACATTGCCCAGGATATGATCCGGATGTCCGTGCGTGTTCACCACCACCACCGGCTTATCGGTCAGCTCCTTCACCACCGCGCCCAGATCGCCCGCACCGTTCATCGTATCGATCACCGCGGCCTTTTCCTCGCCGATCAGCAGATACCCGGTCGCTTGATGTTCTTCATCCAGCAAATACAGATACGGTGTCAGTTCTGTCACCATGATCTTTTCATCCATGCTCATTCTCCCCCCCATTCTTTTTTTCGCCGCGTCTCGTTCCGTCAGCCGATCACCTGATACCGCAGCCGCAGGTAGGAATCCCGCAGTACCTCACAGCCGGTCAGCTTCAGCACGCCGATCTCTCCCAGCTCCGCCGTACAGGTCAGCGATCTCCCGTCGATCAGCGTCGCGGTCTCTTTTCCGCCGATCAATACCGGTGCCACCACCAGATCCACATGATCGATCAGTTTTTCCCGCAAAAACACCCCGTTCACGGTACCGCCGGATTGCACGGTCAGCCGCTCGCATCCAAATTCACTTTTCAGGCGGATCAGCGCGTTTTTCAATGTCTCTCCGCAAATGATATGCAGATTATCCGCCGCCACGTTGAACGCGGGATGCGCGTCATTGTCCGTGATCAATACAAATTGCCGGGAACGCGCGCAGAAATAGCGCACCCCCTGCTCCGTCAGATGATGATTGTCCAGCAGCACGAAGGACACCGGTGTTTTCTCCGGCTTTGGGGCTGTATTAACGCCCATTTTCGCCTGCACCCTTCCGGTATTGAAGGCCCACAGATCGGTCGTCTGCTCGATCTCATAGTATTGTGAAAGCCCTTCCTTCGCCCCCGTGATCCCGGGCAGATCCCTGTCAAAATCCAGTTCATCCACCGCCCCGGTGCTGATCTTTCCGTCCACCGACATCAACATGAACAATGTCGTTATCGGTCTGTCCATCTTTCCCTCCCGGTCCGCATTTCTGTGTTTGTATCCCTTCCGGGGATCGGCCGTCGCTTATTCCTTCGATCGCCCGCGCTTTCAGATCAGCACGCCGTTTACATGATCCAGCTCATGCTGAATAATCTGCGCGGTCCAGCCGGTAAAACGCCCGGTCCTCTTCACAAACCGCTCGTCCTCATAGCTCACGTCGATCTGCTCATACCTTGTCGTTTTCCTTGGCCCGCCGAGCAGGCTCAGGCAGCCCTCCTCGGTCTCATACGCGTCCTTTTTCGCGGTGATCCTCGCGTTCACCATCACCAGCGCCCCGGCGCCCACAGCGGCAATGATGATGTTCTTATTCACCCCGATCATATTGGCCGCCATCCCGGCGCAGGTCGCGCGGTGCGCCGCCAGCGTATCCTTCAGATCACGGATCACGTCCGTATCCGCCTTTGTCGCCGGCACGCTCTTCACCGCCAGCCGCATGGGGTCATGCACCAGTTCCTTCACCATGGTGTTTCCCTCACAGGGCCGCCGCGGCCGCCTCGATCGCGTCCTCGCGTTCCGCCATGGCCTGCAATGTCTTCTCCAGCAGCGTATCCAGTTCCCAGCCCAGCTGCGCCGCGCCGCGTTCGATCACTTCCCGGCTGCATCCGGCCGCGAAGCCCTTGCTCTTATATTTCTTCTTCAGGCTCTTCAGCTCCATATCCTTGCAGCTCTTTGTCGGGCGCATCAGCGCGGCCGCCCAGATCAGTCCGGTCAGCTCGTCCGCGGCAAACAGCACCTTTTCCATCTCGTGAACGGGCTCAACGTCGGAGCAAAGCCCGTATCCGTGGGAGCATACCGCGTGGATAAGCTCATCGGATGCGCCCGCGAGCAGCTCGGGAGCTTTTTTACAATGCTCGTCGGGGTAGAGCTCGTAGTCTATGTCGTGGAGAAGCCCCGCCATCGCCCAGAAATCGGCATCGTCACCGTAGCCGAGATCGCAGGCGTACCAGCGCATCACACCCTCCACGGTGTAAGCGTGTTCAAGGTGAAAGGGCTCCTTGTTGTACTTTTTCAGAAGCTCCAGAGCCTCTTCATAGGTGAGTTCGGTTTTCATCATACCTTTATCCTTTCAAGCAGCGCGCCCACGCTCATGTGGTAGACGTAGTCCGCCACGGAATCAAGCGGCGTTGGGTCGCGGTTTATGAGTACAAGTCTGTTTCCCTTGTAGTATCGGACGAATCCCGCCGCGGGGTAAACGGTCAGCGAGGTGCCGGCGACGATCAGCATATCGGCGTCCGAGATCTCCTCGAGAGCCTTGCCGCAGACCCTGTCGTCAAGCATTTCCTCGTAGAGCACCACGTCGGGCTTGAGGATGCCGCCGCACTCGCACCGAGGCACCGTCATTTTCGAGAGAAGACATTCCATGCCGTATTTTCTGCGGCAGGTCATGCAGTGATAGGAGCTTACCGTTCCGTGGAGCTCGAGAAGATTCTCGGTACCCGCGTCACGGTGCAGGGTGTCGATATTCTGCGTTATAACGGCGGTGAGCTTTCCCGCCCGCTCAAGCTGGGCGAGCTTTCTGTGCGCCGCGTTGGGGAGAACTCCCTCCGGGAGCATCTTGTCGCGGTAGAAGCGGTAAAACTCCTCCGTGTGATTTACGAAATAAGTGTGGCTGAGTATTTCTTCCGGGGGCACGTCGTATTTCTGATTATAGAGCCCGTCCACGCTCCTGAAATCGGGGATGCCGCTCTCCGTGGAGACGCCCGCACCGCCGAAAAAGACGATA
>CALCTW010000094.1 GCA_937907055.1 uncultured Clostridia bacterium
GAACGGGAACTTCCTCCTGGAGCGGGAGATCGGCGCCGGCGGAATGGGCGGCGTCTACATGGGGCGCGACAAGATGCTCGACCGCCCGGTCGCCGTCAAGGTCATGCTGAAGGAGTTCGGCGCCGACCCGGAATTCGTCGAGAAGTTCAAGCGCGAGGCGCAGTCCGCGGCGAAGCTGATCCATCCGAACATTGCGCAGGTCTATTCCTACGGCATCTGCGACGGCATGCCGTACATGGCGATGGAGCTTGCCGCGGGCGGTTCGCTTTTCTCGATCATGAACGCGAACACAGGCAAAACCGATGTCGCGCGTGTCATCAAGATCTGCCAGCAGGTCGCACAGGCGCTTCAGTGCGCATCGGACCAGGGGTTCGTTCACGGCGATGTGAAGCCGGAGAACATCCTGCTCGACTCCAACGGGAATGCGAAGCTCGTGGACTTCGGTCTCGCCGGGATGCAGAAGGACACGGACGAGATCTGGGGTACGCCGTACTACATCTCCCCCGAGAAGGTGAAGAAGGAACCCGTTGACTTCCGGGCCGACATGTACTCGCTGGGCGGGACCCTCTACCACGCCCTGACCGGCGTCGCCCCGTTCGAGGGAGAGGACTCGATTGCCGTCGTGAAGAAACGTTTTGAGGGCATGCCGCGCAAGCCGAGTGAGATCCGTCCGGAGCTCACGCCGGCCATCGACAACCTCGTGATGACGATGCTCGCCCTCAACAAGGAAGACCGGTTCCCGAGCTTCGAGGCGTTGCTTGCGGCCTTTAAGAACGTCCTGACGACCGGTCTGACGTCGAAGCTGAGCCCGCAGTCTCCTTCGTCAACAGTCTCCGCTGCTGGAGGTCCCCGTCGCATGACGACCGTTCGCGGCCGTCGCATGATGATGAAGCGTCCCGGCAGCACGACCGTCAGGAAACTTGACGAGGAGGATGACGAAGAGCCGGAAGGCAACAAGAAGCGTTCTCGCGCCCATGTTGACGAGGACGACGAGGAGGAAGGCGGCAATCTCGGAGCGAAGGTCTTCGGGACCGTTGCCGGCGTCATCTTGCTCGTTGCGGCGGTTATCGGCGGCCTGGTTTGGTATCAGATTGCCGACAAGAAGTCGCGGGCTGCGGAGGAACAGGCGCAGATTACGGCTGGCATCGAAAAGGCGCGTGCCGCCATCCGTGACACGATGTCCAACGCTCGCAAGTTCGCAGACGAGTTCGACACCTTTGCCGCGCAAGCCACAGCCGAATGCGAGAAACCGACGAAACGGCTGATGAGTCTGCTTCCGGATGATGTCGGTTCGCAGCTGAAGCCCGGACCGACACAGGAACTTCTCGATGCCATCGCTTCGACGAACGCGGCGCAACAGGCCGCAGCCGGGGCGGCAACAACGAATGACGTCGCGACGGCTGCGGCTGCGACCATGCAGAAGATGGCCGAGGTGATGAAGGACGCGATGGCGGCGATGACGGCTATGCCTAAGTTCCGTGAGCCGACGGAAGAGGAAAAGGACCCCGCTTCGCCCGAAGGCGAGGCTTATATCAAGGCCCGTCAGGCATTCATGGAAGAGCAGATGAAGAACCTGCAGAACAAGTTGCGGAATCCTAAAGCTGAAGAGGCTTCCACGGATGCTACAACTTCCGCAGAGTCGGCATCCGCCCCAGCGGCCGAGAAGAAAGATTCGAAGACCTCGGATTTCGATCAGGCGGTCATCGCCATGAACGACCTTTGGGAACGCGCATACGGATGCCAGGCGTGTGCCATTCGCATCCGTGTTGCTGCTGACGCGGTCGTCAAGACCTGCGAAGAGGCCGACTCGATCAGGGACCTGACGCAGGCGAACATGGAAAAGCTTGCCGATCTCTCGCGGGTGGTGGTTGAGAAGTTCGAACAGTTGAAGGTGTCCAAGGACGTCGAATTTGTCCGCAAGGCCATCGCGTTCATCAAGACCAAGGGCGCCAAGACGATTGAACAGACCGAGAAGCAGATCTGTGCCCTGATCCCCCCGGAGGAATGGTACTTTGCTCATCACGCGCTGATCCTGCACGGACGCCGTGTATGTCATTCCCAGCGCCCTGACTGCGCCGGATGCGCCCTCAGGGAACTTTGCGAACATCCCGAACCGTGATCATCAGGATCCGGAAAAGGAATATATCAGATGACTGAGGATGGTCCGGATCCGTCTCCGGACCGTCCTTTTTTTGTACTTGCGCGGAAAACAGGCGCGTAAAGCGACATTCCTGTGTATAATACTTGCATCCTGACCGAAAGGAGGCGGACGATATGACGATCCGTCAGGCCACTGAGGCAGACGCGGAAGCGCTGGTCGCGATCTACGCGCCTTACATCACCGACACTGCCATCACCTTTGAAAATGATATTCCGAGTACAGAGGAGTTCCGCGGCCGGATCCGCGCGATCGCGAAAGAATATCCCTATCTGGTCATCGAGGAGGACGGCGTGATCCTGGGCTATGCCTACGCGTCCTGCTTCCATGCCAGAGAAGCCTACCGCCATTCTGTGGAGACCAGCATTTATCTGCGGCAGGATACGCGCGGAAGAGGCCTTGGCCGTGTCCTGTACGAAGCGCTGGAAAAAGCGCTGTACCGGCAGAATGTGTACACGCTCTATGCCTGCATCACACGGGCCGATGACGAGCATGACCCCTATGTGACCAACGCCAGCATCCGTTTTCATGAAAGAAACGGCTACACGCTGATCGGCAGTCATGACCTGAGCGGTTACAAGTTTGACCGCTGGTATTCCATCGTATGGATGGAAAAGGTAATGCGGGAGCGCGTTGGGCATCCGGATCCCTTTATTCCCTATGAAAAACTGTGATTGATCAGGCTTAAACTCTGTAAACGGCACCGCCGGAGCGAATCCGGAGATGCCGTTTTTTGCTTGCTGATTATTAAACGAAAACGAAAAGAAAATGTATGAACAATAAACGAAAGAGAAACGGTACAGCAATTTAAACGCTATAGGGGGTATTCTATAATAGGCACTGTCAGGAGGGAAAGGAAACCTGCTGATAAAGAAAGAGAAAGTAAACGCCGAATGGCAAGGAGGAAACCTGTTATGAAAAAGTTTGCTGTGATGATGATGGCCCTGATGCTCGCGATCCTCGCGATCGTTCCCGTAACCTTTGCTTCTGCTGAAAGCGCGAACAAGACGGTCTATGTTGCCACCTATGACGGCAAGATGCTGAACCTGCGCGCCGAACCCAACACCGATGCCCGTGTGATCATCAAGATGGGCAACGGCAAGCCGCTGACCATCATCGAGGATGTGAACGCGGTATGGATGAAGGTCTCCACCAAGTACAACGGCAAGATCGTGAAGGGCTATGTGATGAAGACCTTTGTGCAGGAAACCGATCCCGCGCTGGACCCCCAGGACTTTGTGAAGGTCAACCGCTTCAAGGTGACTGTTGCCCCTTCCAACGGTGAGACCGGTCATGTGAACCTGCGCGCCAAGGCTTCCACAAGCTCCACCATTCTGGCCTATCTGCACAAGGGCGATGTGCTGACTGTAGTTGCCGAAAGCAATGCCTACTATCAGGTACGCACCGCGAACGGCATCAACGGTTATGTGGTCAAGTCCTGCGTGAATAAGTAATTGATCATCCTGTACTCCTTTACAACCGATGATAAACAGATACAGATGATCCATCACGATCCTTATCGAGCATAAGGATCGTTTTTTTGTTTTCTTTTTTGCCGATCCGGTGTATAATAACAAAGACCGGATCCCTCAATCGGGCGCGGCACAGCCGTAAACGGGCGAACGACCGGGAACAGGATTTTCCTTAAAGGCAAAAGGCGCTGTACTTTTTCCTGAAAGCGAAAGGAGGATAAGCACATCTTTTTTCAGATCGGGATCACGTTCTTTCCGCATCTGTTTTTTTATACGAAAAAAGAAAGGATGAAGAACGATGGAAGACAAAAGGATCGGCTTTATCGGCATCGTGCTGGATGATCTGAATTCTGCCGCGAAGGTGAACAGTGTGATCGGCGAATATTCCGATATGATCAGCGGACGCATCGGCGTACCGGATCATGAGGAACAGCGCGCCGTCATCGGGTTGCTCATCAAAGGAGATGTCAGGCGTCTTGGCACTTTCACGGGACGATTGGGGAATATTCCCGGCGTGACCGTCAAAAGCGCCGTAACAAAAGCCAAAGAAAAAGAAACAAAAGGAGAAGAATAACCATGAAGAACATGAAGATCTTTGCTCTGTTGACCGCGCTGATCATGCTGATCGCGTGCGTTCCCTCCCTGGCCGAGGAGGCCGCTCCCGTGCGTGTCGCCGCGCTGAAGGGCCCCACCGGCATGGCTTTTGCCCACATGATGAGCCAGAATGACGGTTCCTATGAATTCACACTGGCCGGTGCTCCCGATGAGCTGACCGCGGCCGTGATCGGCGGCAGCATCGATATCGCTGCCGTTCCCACCAACCTTGCCTGTGTGCTGCACAACAAGACCGAGGGCAATGTGCAGGGCATGGCTGTGATCACCGGCGGCATGCTGTACGTGCTGGAAAAGGGCGATTCCGTGCAGGCTGTGACCGATCTGGAAGGAAAGAATGTTCTTTCCGCCGGTCAGGGCTCTACCCCGGAATATATTTTCAACTTCATCCTGGACGCTGAAGGCGTGAGCGCGAATACGGAATACATGAGCGAGCACAGCGAAGTGGTTTCTCAGGCGGTGGCCGGTAACGCGGATATCGTGGTGCTGCCCGAGCCTCACGTGACCACCCTGCTGACCAAGGATCCTTCCTTCCGCATCGCGCTGAGCGTGACTGATCTGTACGCGCATGCCGCTGCCGAATACGGCTATGCGGACGCCGCGCTGCACATGAGCACCATCATTGTGAACAAGGCCTTTGCTGAGAAGAACCCCGATGCTGTGGCCAAGTTCATGGCGGATTGTGAAGCTTCCATCCTGTTCACGGTTGAAAATGTTAACGAGGCGGCCAAGGAGATCGTTGAGAACGGCATCATCGCTTCTGAAGCGGTGGCGGCCTCCGCGCTTCCCAACTGCGCGCTGACCTTCATTACCGGTGACGCCATGAAGACCGCGCTTTCTCCCATGCTGAAGGTGCTGTTTGATGCCAACCCCAAGTCTGTGGGCGGCAAGCTGCCCGGCGCGGACTTCTTCTTCGGCGCGACGGCTGAATAAAGAAATAAGCAATCATCAATAAAAGACGCTCTTTCCGGCAGGCCAGGCCCTGCGGAAAGAGCGTTTTTCTTATGATTCATTTTGCGCGTACAATGACTTTGACAGGATCAAACATCCGAAAAGATCAGGCCGCGTTTTCTTCTTCGATTGCTTCTTCGATCACATCCTCTTCCGGGATCTCTTCTTCCGTTGCTTCCGCGGGGATCTCATCACCTGTCAGCTGAATGTTCTCAAGAAAATCATTCTTTTCCACATCCTCGCCGACCGCGGTGTAATAAAGCCCGAAGACTTTGCTGTTGTACGCGCCGACATCGGTATCCTCGATCAGATGATGGCCGTTCTGCTGACTGCGATGGCACAGATAGGCTTCCTGCGCGATCTGAAGACCGGTCTTGCCGCCAAAGGCGGAAAGCGGTTCATTCCAGCTGACGGTGATGCGGTTTTTATCATACAGATGGATATACAGTTTTTTGACCTGCCAGGGGGCCAAGTCCTTGCTGCGGGCACCGTTATAGTTTTCCTTCGCGCCCAGTTTGGTGACCACCGTGCAGACCGTGGAAGAAACAGCCTTATGCGCCCCGTGACCGTATTCACCATTCAGATCGTGGGTAACGATCACCTCAGGCTGATACTTGCGTACGAGCCATGTGAGATAATCCTCCAGATTGGATTCACGCCACGTCTTGAAGATGCCGGACTTGCTGCCGGCGTAAACATCCTTGAAGCCGGAGGTGGGCATCTGCGGATAATAACGGATGCCGCAGGTCCACAGGCCGTCCAGCAATTCGATCCTGCGCCTCGCGCTGACAGAAGCGATATACGCGACCTGCAGCTTCACACCGCGTTCCGTGCCGTAATCCGGGATGAGGCCGCCGAAGAACAGATATTCATCATCCGGATGGGTGGGAATGACCAGAATATCCGCCTTGCCTTCATAGGGCGTCCACAGCTGCACCCATTCCGGCAGAGCGCCGTCGGAAAAAAGCGTGACTTCACGGATCCCCATCAGTTTTTTGCGGTCTGTGACCATGCTCTGCACACGGAAACGCTCATAGCCGTCCAGCGCGACATACTGATTATAGTAATCCGCGTGCAGCAGCTGCACATCCTGCCAGGAACCATCCGCCGCGGGGATCTGGATCGCGAAATCGACCAGCGTATCCCATTGCAGATAAATTCCGTAGCAGGGAACGCCCTTTTTCATGGTAAAGTCCACATAGCCCTTCCCGGCATCATCCCATACATTGATGTAGTTGCCGTCTGTCAGGTAGGCTTTATCCTTCTTGTGCGCCGATACGATGATGGACGCGTCAGAGGTGATGATCTTTGCCTCGTTTTCCGCGCGGGCTGTGAGACAGCCCGCGAGCATGAGGGTAAACAGCAGGAAAAAAAGCAGTGTTAAGCGTTTCTTCATGAATAACTCCGTTATTGCAATCAATAGTAAAGCCGGAAACATGATGAGAAAAGTTTCTTCCGTCTTGCCGGCCTTGACAGAACAAATAAAAAGGGGGCAGCCAATCGGCCGCTCCCTTTACAAAAAGGACTTAAGCCTGTTGTTCAGCCAGGAACTCGTTCAGCTGAGCGACCAGTTCATCCACATTGGAGCCATGAACAGCGCAGGCGTCCTCCAGAGACTCCTGAATGGAGCAGGGGCAGCCCAGGCAGTGCATACCGAACGCCATGAGGATGCCGGCAGTGCCGCGATTGATATTGAGCACTTCACCGATGGTCATTTCCTTCGTGATTTCCATTTAAAATTCCCTCCTGCGGATAAAGACCGCGAAAAAATCATGATACGGGTACAGTTTATGCAATCCCGCGCAAAATGTCAAGGAGAATACCGTAAAAAGGAGCTGCTCTGAAGCAGGATACCTTTACAGATCCCCGCGGACAACGGATTGATTATTCCTCTTCATCAAAGCCGATGGTATCCGCCACAATATAGAGCGGGCGCTGACGCACTTCATTGTACACGCGCGCGAGATACTCACCCAGCATGCCGATGCACAGATGCAGCGTGCAGGCGATGAAGCTGATGAAGGTCCAGAGGCGGAGCGAAGCAGGATCCACACCGCAGATATCAAGGATCAGCTCGATCAGAAGGAACACAAGGACCAGAACACCAAAGAAGATGCCGAGCCATGTGCTGACACGAAGCGGCTTATCCGAGAAGGAGAAGATACCGTCCTTTGCCAGTTTCAGCATTTTCTTGAGCGGATAGTGGGTCTCGCCCGCAAAACGCTTATCACGGTCGTATTCCACCGCCACCTGTTCAAAACCGGCCCAGGCAAACATGCCGCGCAGAAAACGGTCATGCTCCGGCATGCCCCGGATCACATCCGCCACCTTTTTATCCACCAGGCGGAAATCACCGGTATCACGGGGCACCATGCCACCGGTCAGGAAATTGATGAGCTTGTAATATACTTCCGCTGTCACTTTTTTGAAGGCGGTTTCGCCGTCACGGGCCTTGCGCTTGCCGTATACGACCTGCGCGCCCTCCTTCCATTTTGCCGCCATCTCGGGGATCACCTCCGGCGGATCCTGCAGATCGGCGTCAATGATGACGATGGCATCGCCGGCCGCGTAATCAAGACCGGCAGACACAGCGTTCTGGTGTCCGGCGTTCCTCGCGAACATAATGGCCTTCACATGATTATCAGCCGCCGCCAGCTCACGCAGAATGGCAGCCGTACGATCCCTGGAACCATCGTTCACATAGAGGATCTCATAGGTCTCATTCATCTGCCGGAGCACGGCCGTCAGGCGCTTGTGCGTCTCCTGCAGCACCGCTTCTTCGTTGTAACAGGGTACGATCACAGAATAGGTCATTTCATTCCCTCCTTTTACAGGACACGAACGAGCAGGTTTTTCTGCTCATCAAATTCCAAAGCGAGGATCTTTTCTTTTTCAAGCTGTTTCAGCACATCGCTGAAGCGCTTGAAGCCGATGGTCTTTTCAGCAAAATCGGGGTATTCCGTCTGAATATCCGCCTTGAGGATGGAAGGATTGATGCGTTCAAAGCCGTCTTCCTTATAGCGGCGGAGCTGTTCCCTGAAGGCGTCACGCCAGTTATCATTGGTCAACTGATTCTTCTGTTTATCCGCTTCCTGCTCTTCGGGATTGAGCGAGACAAGCACATTGTAGTTATCATTTTTGACACGGATGGTGCCGTATTTGGTGACCAGCTTGTTGAGCAGTTTGCCAAACGAGGCGCAGCCGTAGTTCTTTTCATTGAAATCCGGCCGCAGACGCATCAGAGCGCCCTTGAGCTCACTGGCATACATTTCTTCATCATCGCTGCCGCCGGACAGAATGCTCTCGATCAGCTTGCACAGCTCCTGCTCATCAAGGAAGCCGGATTTGCTGTTATTCTTCTTTCCGTTCTTGCTGCGGGAGGAGGAGGAAGAAGAGGACACGCTTTCGAGAAACTGGAATTCATTGCAGGCATTGATAAAGATGGAGCTCGCGACCTCGCTTCGGGAGATACCGAGCACGAACTTTCCCATGGATTTGAGCCGGCCGACAAGCGGGGTGTAATCACTGTCACCGGAAACGATGCAGAAGGAATCGATCAGCGGATTGGTATAGGCCACCTCCATGGCATCCAGCACCAGCTGGATATCCGCGTTATTCTTCTGCGAGATGCCGTAGCGGATGGAGGGCACGACCGTGAAGGTATTGGAAAGCAGGATCTCTTTCAGATCCGAAAAACGATCGGTATAGCCATACACCTTTCCAAGCAGGATATCGCCGCGGATCTTCACTTTTTCAAGGATATTATTCAGGGTAGCGACCTTCGCGCCGCAGTTTTCAAGATCAACGAATAAAGCAAATTTGGATGTACTCAAAAAATAAAAATTCCTTTCAGATAACATGGATCTTCTGAATAAAAAAACAGAAGAGGAGCATCATTCTCCTCTTCTATTATAGTACAGAAAAACATTGATTTCAAATGCTTTCTCGGTTTGTTACAGGTGTACAGGTGTTCCAAATCATTTTGCAAACACGCGGACAGGCAGCACCAGGAAGCGGTACTGATCTCCCTCGGCAGGCTTGATCATGCAGGGAGAAACATTGGTATTGAAGCACATGGTCATCATATCATCGCCGATGTTGTGCACCATATCCGTCAGATAACGGGCATTGAAGGAAATGGAAAGATCCTTGCCGTCGATGCCGACATTGATCTCTTCACGGGCATCGCCGCAATCCGCGCTCGCGGTCATGATCAGCTGACCCTCCACGCCGTTTTCATTTTCCTTTTTGATATTCAGGGAGATCAGATTATTCTTATTCTCCTTGGCGATCAGGGCGCAGCGATCGATCGCCTCATTGAACTGCTTGCAGGAAATGGTGATGAAGGTGGTGGAGGAAGCGGGCAGGATCTTGCGGTAATCGATGAATTCACCGGCCAGCAGCGTGGCATACAGGGTGACGTCATCAAAGTTGAACATGATATGGGAGGTGGAGAACACGATGTTCAGCATCACCTTCTCATCATCGGGCAGCATCTTGGTCACTTCGCTCATTACAGAGCCGGGCACCACGCAGCTGATCTTACCGTCCTTCTTATCGGCGGGGATCTCATTTCTGCTTTCCATGCGCTGAAGCGCGAGACGGAAACCATCCAGACCCACAAAGACGATCTGATCCGCGTAGGCTTCCATGAGCACACCGGTCAGGATCTTGCGGCCTTCATCCTGAGAAACCGCAAAGAGCACACGGCCGACTGCCTGCTTGAACTTGCTGCAGGGGATGGTGAGACGATTTTCCTCACTGGGCGCGGAGATCTCCGGGAAATCCTCTGTATCGAGGCCCATCATCTTCGTTTTGCTGCGAAGAGAAGAGATATCGGTGGCATTGGTGGCATGATCCAGATTGACCTGCACTTGACCGGCCGCCTGCTTGCGCATCACATCGCCGAACAGCTTGGCCGGCAGCAGACCGCAGCCTTCTTCTTCAACGATGGCGGGAACACGGGATTTGATGGTCATTTCACCGTTGGTGGCTGTCAGGATCAGATGATCGGTATCCGTTTCGATGTAAACGCCCTCCATGGCGGGAATCACAGCGCGGGCGGGAACAGCATGGGCCACCATGCTCATGCCAAAGTTAATTTCATCACTCAGGACTCTGAATTTCATCTAAACAACCTTCTTTCATGCAGCGATGCGCCGCCGCCCGGTACGGGCAGCAGTAGTGATATTATATATATCTTCATCCATCGTCATATAGGACGGGAAATTGTTGATAAGTGCCTTCAGGCCGTACAGGACAGGCGTTCGCGGGAATGAAAAGTCTGTGGAAAGCCGGGGAGAAAAAGCGGAAAACCGCTGATCTCAATGCCGATATTGTGCCACAAATCGTCCCTGATTGCAAGATGCGCCGGGGGATTTAGAACTTCCGTTACAATTCAAAAACATTTGTCCGCCAGGAGCGTTTCCGCTCCGATAAAAACACGGAAGGATCAGGACTTATCCACAGGTGTGGATGAAAAAGGCGCGGAAGAGCGAAACCGGATCATGACGATAAAGAAGGGATAAACGCGGTTTTCGTGCGAGATGTTTTCCACAGAAAAACGCCCGTTTTTCCACAACTTTTTCACATATTACAGTTCTGTGTCTATTTTATTGACCGGGATGGCTTTGCCCAGCGGCAGGCTGAACAGGAACATTTCACGGACTTTGAAATTAGTAATTTTTTCCAACGCTGTTCTGTACCAGTTGATCTGCTTGCTGTAATGGGCTAGCAGATCCTCCGGGAGCAGATGATCGGTCTTGTAATCGACGAGGATCCATTCGCCCTGCTCAAGGAAACAAAGGTCGATGACGCCCTGCAGCAGTGTTCCGCCTGAAATGCGCATATTGAACGGCCATTCACGCTCGGCACGGACGGAGGAAAGCACCCGCTTTCCAAGATCGGACGAGAAAAAGCTGATCAGATGGTTCTTCTGGATCGAGGACATCTCTTTTTGCGTGACCAGCCCCTTCTCCAGCAGCTGATTCAGCGCTTTTTCAAGATTTCCTGCCTTTACAAGGCTGTAATCGACGCAGCCGAGCACCTTATGGGTGATAGAACCCTTTTCCGCGCCGGTAAAGGTGCGCACTTCTTCAAGGAAACGCGGTTTTCCGCGTTTTACTTCGATATGCCGCTTTGTTTCAGGGGTCTCCTCCATGTCTTCCTCTGTCTGCCTTTTCTTTGAAAGCGAGGAAACGGAGATCTTGAGCGGTGTTCTTTCAAGATTGGAGCGGGTCATATACCAGATGATGTCCTCGCGGACGGGAATGTCCGCTTCCTGCTCATCAAAGGCGCTTTCCGTGTAGGAGGCGTTGAGCTATGAGCAATTCTGATAGTACAACTGCCAGCGTCCGCCCATTTCATCGGTGTACGCTGTGTTCGCGTCCTGTTTGATCGCGTCAGCCAGCGGCGCGCTGATCCAGTCCATCATGCAGGAGGCGCGGAAAACACTGTAATTGCTTTGCGGATAACAGGCCTTCCGGATCAGATTCTCCCGTTTTTTCGGAGATCCGACAAGGATCAGCTTATTTTTCGCGCGGGTCATGGCCACATACAGCAGACGGCATTCATCGGCCAACTGTTCTTTTTTCTTGCGGAAGGAGAAAGCCTGACGGATGGCGGTGTCTTTTTTCAGGCGTTTTTCGCCGTCGATATAGCGCAGGCAGCAGCCGAGCTCACTGTCGGTCATCATCAGAGGAGTGTCAGAACGGAAATTGAAGCAAAGCTCTCCAAGGAATACCACAGGGAACTGAAGCCCTTTGGACTTGTGCATGGTCATGATGCGCACGACATCGTCTTTTTCGCTGATGGTGCGGGCTGTGGCGGTATTGCCGGAAGAAGAAGATGTGCGGACGAGCTGCAAAAAGCCGTGCAGATCATGGGACTGCTCGACCTGCCCCGCCTGTTCGCAGAGCAAACGGAGATTTCCCTGACGGAGCTCACCGTTTTTCTGCGCGCCCGCGCGGATATAAAGGCCGCTCTCCATGATGAGACGCCAGAGGAAGGTATTGAGAGGCAGCTGGGAGGCGAGGAAACGCCATTCATCCAGTTTGGCAATGGTATTTTTGATCTTTTCTCCCAGCGTGTCTTCTTTATCATAACCAAAGAAGAGCTGATGGAAAGGAACTTTGCTGCTCTTGTTCCGAAGACGGATCGCGGCCAGCTCCTGATAGGTGAATTCAAAGCAGGGACAATGCAAAGCCGCCAGCAGGGGCATATCCTGGAACGGATTATCCAGAACGTGCAGGACGGACAAAACATCCTTGATCTCCGGCAGATCATAATACTGCTCATCGGCGTCGCTGAAAACAGGAATGCCCGCGCCAGCAAGGAGTTTGGCGATAAAGGGCGCTCGCTCGGAGGCTTTGCGCAGTAGAATGACGATATCACGGTAGCAGACCTTGCGGGTGGTGCCGTTATCCGGGATGTCCATCCTGCCGACGATCTCCTGAATGCGTTTGGCGATATAGGCTGCTTCGTACTTGTAGCCGAAGGAAAGCTCTTCCCCGCCGGTAACTGTTTCATCGGGATCGATGCTGGGAGATTCGTCCGGAAGATCAAAATCTGTTTCTTCCGCCGGTGTTTTTTCATCGTTGTTCAGCAGCACCACATCCACATCCATGCCTTCCGGCGCGGATTCCGGCGGATAGAGCATGGCGGCTTCATCGTAATTCAGTTCGGTGACGGAGGAGCGCATGCAGTAGCGGAAAATATGGTTGATGCAGTGCAGGATATTTTTATCGCTGCGGAAATTGTGCTGCAGAATGATGCGCCGTTCATCGGCATCGGCGTCATCCCTGAAGGCTTCGTATTTATCCTGAAACAGTTTGGGACAGGCCTGACGAAAACGATAGATGGACTGTTTTACATCGCCCACCATGAAAAAGAGCGTTTTCGGCCCTAAAACGGAATGAATGATATAATCCTGGATCTGGGATACATCCTGACACTCATCCACAAACACGGCGTCAAATTTGGAAGCGACCTGCTCGCGGATCGGATCGTTCTGCAGGACCTTGACACAAAGACGGGAAAGATCGCTGAAATCCAGCAGGTTTTTCTCCCGTTTATAGTGATCATACAGGATCTGCACACGCTGCGCCAGATGAACGACGGCGCGTATGGAAGGAAGAAGAAACGCCAGATCGGCCTGAATGGCGGCAGGATCAAAGGGATAGGAGGACATGATCTCATCGATAATGCCCTTGATCTCCTTCCGGAGGTTCTTGTATTCCTCCTTCAGCGCCGGGTCATTCCCTTCAAAGCCTTTCTTCTTTGCGCTCAGTTTTTCAAGGGAATAACCGTTCTGAATGACGGTATCATGGATCAGATCGTCTTTCAGGCGCCGAAGCACTTCACGATCCTGATCGAAATTGACCTGATAAACAGTCGGCCCGTCCGGCAGATCGAGCAGCTGATCCTGTCTTGACAGGATATCAAAAGCACCCTGCAGCAAAAGCCTGCATTTTTCCTTGAGCAGCGGCAGGATCTTTGCCTCAGGATCGGGGTCACAGGCATTTTCCGCCCATCCGTCCGGGTCATCGAGCGTGAGCATGAAACCGCGCACCTGGGACACGGCTTCTGAGACCTGTTCATCTGTATAATGTTCAAAAAGAACGGCTTCATCGGGAGTCGGATCCAGATAAGCGGATTCAAGCACATCCTCAGAAGCAAGCTGCAGAAAATGATCAAGACGGCCCTGCTGACCGATCTTTGAAAGGGCATCGATCCCGGCTGCCTGAAAGTGCTCCTCGATGACGCGTTTGCAGAAGACATCGATCGTGCAGATAAAGGAACGGTTCAGGGTGAGGATCTGTTTTTTCAGTTCGATATCCTGACTTGCTTCCAGTTCCTTGAGCAGACGGTCACGCATTTCTCCCGCGGCGGCGCGCGTGAAGGTGACAATCAGCATACGGTCAAGCGAATAGCCTTCTTTGATCAAAGAAAGAATACGCTCGATCAGGACAGTGGTTTTTCCGCTGCCTGCCGCGGCGCTGATCAGGATGTTGGGATTACGGGCGTCGACCGCGTTTTGCTGCTGAAGCGTAAAAGGCATAAGATGCTCCTTTTTTTATGGCGGATGATACGGATATTATAACAGAAGGAGAAAATAATGTAAAGGAAGCGGAAAGAACGCGGCGGCCTTCTGAATGGAACAGATGCCGGATAAGCATATCATTGTTCCACGTGGAACATAAAAAGTGAGTTAATCAGAAATGTTCCACGTGGAACAAAAAAGCGTCCGCCGGAGCGGACGCTGATACGGAACAGTCAGTAATAATATGAGATAAATGACCGATATCGATCAATCGTTGTTACTTTATTATTTTTTATAGAAGAAACTGATACGGATCCTTCTGTTTTCGGATCATTTTTCACGCTTGGTCTTCATCAGATCCTTCAGCTGCTTCTGGCTGACCAGCCGGTAAGCCGGCTTGTACAGCGTATGGTACCGCACACTGTGACTGAGCGGCGCGCAGCGCTTCAGATCATAACCGGCCATGAAGAGCTCGATCTCGACAGGCTCAAACGGCAGCTGTTCACGGTCACAAAGCCGTGTGAATTCCTTTACACGGGCGCGGAAGCCATCCTTGGTGCCGCGTTTATTCTCCGCGCAGGCAAGGAAGAGGGAGAGGATCTCGTCAAAAGTGAGCTTCTGTACCGCGACACGCAGATTCAGACGGCAAAGACCTTCCCCGATGATCTCATAGAGCGGTTCGTTTTCCATCGGCGCGGTCAGCGTCCTGATCTCCGCGGTCAGCCTGTTCGCGGCGGAGGAAGCGTCCTTGACGATATGCTCGCAGCCGAATTCCAGTTGATAAAGTAGTTTGAGGACATCCTGTGTTTCCATTTCAGGATAACGGTCCAATTGTTTTAAAATAAGTTCTTCCATATAAAAAGCCTCCTTAAAGCCTTCCGAAGGCCTGATAAAGCAACACCGGCCTGTAAACATTACAAAAACCGCCTGTTTTGTAACAAAATTATCATAAAATCTTAAGTTTGTCAATTCGGGCAATTGATTTCAGGCTTCCTTTCGGCTATAATACAGGATGGTAGAATATCGCAAGGTATGTCTATCCGTAAATCAAATGAGAACCGGAGCAAACAATGACTGAAGATCGCAGCCTGATCCGTAATTTCTGTATCATCGCGCATATCGACCATGGCAAGTCCACGCTGGCGGATCGTATCCTTGAAAAGACCGGCGTATTTGAGCAGCGCCAGATGGTGGAGCAGATCCTGGACAGCATGGAGCTGGAACGGGAACGCGGGATCACCATCAAGAGCAAGGCTGTCCGTATGCGTTATAAGGCGAAGGATGGACAGGTCTATACCCTGAACCTGATCGACACGCCGGGTCATGTGGACTTTTCCTATGAAGTCAGCCGCGCGCTGGCGGCCTGTGAGGGCGCGGTCCTGGTGGTGGATGCCACACAGGGCGTGGAAGCACAGACACTGGCGAATGTCTATATGGCGCTGGAGCATGATCTGGAGATCGTGCCTGTGATCAATAAGATCGACCTTCCCAGCGCGCAGCCGGAAGAGACCAAGCAGGAGATCGAGGAAGAGATCGGTCTGGACGCGCAGGAAGCGCCGCTTATCAGCGCGAAAATGGGCATCGGCATCGAGGATGTGCTGGAAGCCGTGGTCAAAACGGTCCCCCCGCCGGACGGCGATGAGAATAAGCCCCTGAAGGCGCTGGTGTTTGACGCGGTCTATGATAATTACCGTGGCGCCATTTGCTTTGTGAGGATCATGGAAGGCAGCATCCGTCCGGGCATCCGGATGCGCATGATGCAGACCGGCGCGGAATTTGATGTTGTGGAAGTAGGCACCTTCGCGCCCAACTATTGCCCCGGTACGGAACTGAAGGCCGGTGAGGTAGGCTATGTGGCGGCTTCCATCAAGGAATTGCGGGATACCCGTGTGGGCGATACCATCACGGACGCCGCCAATCCCGCGGACGCGCCGCTGCCCGGCTATAAAGAGGTGCAGAGCGTGGTCTTCTGCGGTATCTATCCGGAGGACGGCGCGGATTATGATAACCTGAAGGACGCGCTGGAAAAGCTGCGGATGAATGACGCTTCTCTGTCCTTCGAGCCGGAGACCAGCGTGGCGCTGGGCTATGGATTCCGCTGCGGCTTCCTGGGGCTGCTTCATATGGAGATCATTCAGGAACGCATCGAGCGCGAGTTTGATCTGGGCATCGTGACGACCGCTCCCAGCGTTATTTACGAGGTGGAGAAGACCGACGGTACGGTCCTCAAGATCGACAACCCCACCAATCTGCCGCAGGTGACCGAGATCGCCGGCATGAAGGAGCCTTACTGCCGTGTGACCATCTATACGCCCAAGGAATACGTGGGCACGCTGATGGATCTGTGCCAGGACAAGCGCGGCACCTTCATCGATATGCAGTATGAGGGGCAGCGCGTAAAGCTTCTGTATGATGCGCCGCTGAATGAACTGATCTTTGACTTTTTCGATCAGCTGAAGAGCCGCAGCCGCGGTTACGCCAGCTATGATTATGAGATCACGGGGTATCAGTCCAGCGAACTGGTGAAGATGGATATCCTGCTCAACGGCGATATCTGCGACGCTTTCACCATGATCGTGCATAAGGACAAGGCTTACGGACGCGGCCGCGTCATTGCCGAAAAACTGAAGGATGTCATTCCGCGTCAGCAGTTTGAGATCCCCATTCAGGCGGCGATCGGCGGCAAGATCATTGCCCGTGAGACGGTCAAGGCCATGCGCAAGGATGTTCTGGCCAAGTGCTACGGCGGTGATATCACCCGTAAGAAGAAGCTGCTTGAAAAGCAGAAGGAAGGCAAAAAGCGCATGAGGCAGTTTGGTACGGTGGAGCTGCCGGGCGAGGCTTTCATGGCTGTGCTCAAGATGGGCGACGACAAGTAATGTTCCACGTGGAACGATGGGCGGAAATGAACGCTGCCCTTTCCTGTGATGAAATGGAGACCGGCTGTCCGCAAACAGCGGTTTCCGGGAGATAAATCATGAATGTGATTGATATCGGGATCCTTGTGGTGCTGGCGATCAGCGTGATCTACGGCGCTTACCGGGGTTTTCTGGGCAGTGTGCTGTCACTGGGCGGCTTTTTGCTGAGCGTGGTGCTGGCGCTGTCCTTCGGGCCTGTTCTCTCTGACGCGCTGATGCAGAATGAAGGGATTCACGAAACACTGGTCGGTTATACCGAGTTCAGCATGAAGAGCGGTTCCGTGAATGACATCTCCGCGAACGAGATCAACAGCGGAAACGGAGAATGGGAGATCTGGGTGGATAACACCCTCGCGCGCATCGGGATGCCGCAGAGCATTTCCGGATTTGTGCGCAAATGTCTGGTGGATGGGAACAAATTCGTGACCAATGCTGTCCAGACCGGCAAGGAAAGGATCCAGAACACGATGGCAGGGATCATCCTCAGGATCCTCTGTTATCTGCTGATGTTCTTTATTTTCTCCCTGATTTTCGGTGTCATCAACGCGCTGATCCGACATGTATTCAAGCTGCCCATTTTAAAGCAGCTGGACTGGCTGGCCGGTTGCGGTCTCGGTCTGCTGCGGGGCTGCATCCTGCTTTACGCGATCTTCCTGCTTGAGCCCATCATCACCTCCCTGGCCCCGATCGACGGGCTGAGCGTGGTTCTGCGTGAAAGCTCGCTGGCAGGGATCTTCACTTCCGGCGGTTTCTTCATTACCGCCGTCAACGGGATCTTCGGAGGCATGAGCTGATGCTGAGGATCGGAGGGATCCGGACAAAACTGAATGCCGGAGAAAAGGAACTGATCGAAGCCGCGGCGAAGAAACTGAAGATCAGACCGGAAGAGATCAGAAAGCTGCGTGTCAGTAAAAAAAGCGTGGATGCCCGGGATAAGGGCGATGTGTGCTTTGTGTGGTCTGTGGATGTGCAGACTGTTCAGGAAGAGGGCAAACTGCTGAAAAAGCTGCCGCAGGGCATCGCGAAGCAGGTGGAGCCCTCCGTTCCTCTGCGTCCGCGCGCGGTCCGGCAGCGCGCGCTGCCGCCTGTTGTGGCAGGCCTTGGGCCGGGCGGTCTGTTCGCCGCGCTTTATCTGGCAAGAGCGGGCCTTTGCCCCATCGTGCTGGAACGCGGTGAACGTGTGGAGGACCGTAAAAAGAAGACACAGATCTTCATGACGGACGGGACGCTGGACCCGGAGAGCAATATCCAGTTCGGAGAGGGCGGCGCCGGCGCGTTCTCGGACGGAAAACTGACGACCGGCATCAAGGACAAGCGCTGTGAACAGGTGCTGATGACGCTGGTCGAGCACGGAGCGCCGGAGGAGATCCTGTATCTGGCCCGGCCGCATATCGGTACGGACCGGCTTCCCGGGGTGGTCTCCTCCATCCGCAGGGAGATCGAGGCCCTTGGCGGTACCGTGCATTTCGGCGCGAAGCTGAATCGTGTGCACACGGATAAGGGCGCGCTGACCGGGATCACCTACCGGCAGAAAGGTGAAGAACATGAGATCCGGTGCGATCAATTGCTGATCGCGGTGGGTCACAGCGCCTCGGATACCCAGCAGATGCTGTATCAGGCCGGGGTCAATATGATCCAGAAGCCCTTTTCCGTGGGCGCCAGGATCGAGCATCCGCAGAGCCTGATCGACCGCGCGCAGTACGGCCGTTTCGCCGGAGATCCGCATCTGGGCGCGGCGGAATATCATCTGAGCTGTCATCTGAAGGACGGGCGCGGCGCGTACACCTTCTGTATGTGTCCGGGCGGCACGGTGGTGCCCGGCGCCAGCCGTGAGGGCGGCGTATGCACCAATGGCATGAGCGTATTCGCGAGAGACGGACAGAACGCCAACGCGGCCCTGCTGGTGGATGTGCGGACAGAGGATTTTCCGGATGACCACCCCCTGTCCGGCTATATCCTGCAGCGGGAGTGGGAGCAGAAAGCGTTCCGCGCGGGCGGCGGGGATTATAAAGCCCCCGTGCAGCGGGTGGAAGACCTGCTCAAGAGCAGAGAAACGACCCGGCTGGGCGATGTGACACCCACCTACCGTCCCGGTGTGACCTGCGCTGATCTGCGCGGCGTGCTGCCGGATTTCGCGGTGGAAAATATGAAGCAGGCGATCGGGATCTTTGACCGCCAGCTGAAAGGCTTTGCGCATCCGGACGCGGTGCTGACCGCGGTTGAGAGCCGCTCCTCCTGCCCTGTGCGTGTGCCCCGGGATGAACGGGGAGAAAGCAATATCCGCGGGATCTATCCCTGCGGAGAAGGCGCGGGCTACGCCGGCGGGATCATGAGCGCCGCGGCGGACGGTCTGCGTCAGGCAGAAAACATGATCGCCGGGATGGAATGACCGGCAAATGAAAACGCGGCCTGTGATGAGGCCGGAAATTGAGGCAGAGAAGGAAATGCAGCCCCCTTTTGATCAATATGATCCCAGACAGAATCAGCCGGCTGAGCCGCAGGGACAGACATCCTGGCAGCCTTATCCGCAGGGATACCGGGATTATCAGGGTTATCAGGCGCAGTCCGGGGAGCCGTATCCGCCGTTTATGAATAACGGTCCGGCCGTCCCCCCGACCATCCCCCCGGCAGTCAATCTGGGAAACAACGGCTATACGCCTGAACCGGAGAAGCCGGAGGCGGAGCAGCCGCGTGTGCAGACCATCCATCAGCGTGTGGATGATATGACCTTCGCGCCCCCGTCGACCGAGGTGGAAACACAGCGCCGTTCCTTAAGGCCGGGCAGCGTGATCCTGATGATCCTGCTCGCGGTGCTGCTGGTCGTGCTGTTTATCAGTCTGTTCGGAAGCAGCTGTTCCGGCGCGAATTACGGCTATATCACGCAGAGCGAGCTGACTCAGCACAGCGGTGACGCGATCATTGTGCGCAACGAAATGGTCTATACCCAGAACGGCATGACCATGATCGAGTATGCTGTGGAGGAAGGTCAGGAGGTCGAGCGCGGAAAACAGGTGTGTACGGTGTACACGAGCGGTTTTTCCACATCAGAGCTGACCAAGCTGGAGAACTACCGTACGCAGATCAAGAACTATCATAAGCAGCTGCTCGCCAATGAAACCACCGCGGACGCCAAGCTGAACAGCCTGGAAAGCGTCATTCTGGCCCGCGCGGTGGAAATGCAGGCGCTGGTGCAGGGCGCGCGGGGCAATATGATCAATCAGGAAGCCCTGCTGAAGGAAGCCATGCAGAACCGTCAGGCTTATCTGAAGCTGAAATATCCCGATGATCAGAAGCTGACCCGTTATTATGAGGATGAAAATACGCAGGCGCAGCGGATCAGTAGCTGGACAAAGCAGTTCAGCGCGCAGCGCGCCGGTCTGGTAAGCTTCTACACCGACGGCTATGAGACCGCGCTCAACATGAATACCTGGCTGGACTATGATCCCCAGCAGGTGCGTTCCATGCTGAGAAAGGCGCCGGAGGATCCCAACCGCGCCCGCAATGCGGTGGATATCTACCGCCTGGTGGGGACAGACAGCTGGAGCGTGCTGATGCTGGCGGATGAGAAGGACTGGACCCCTATGGAGGGGCAGATCTATCAGCTGGTGATCGAAAGCTTTGATAACATGGTGGTACAGGCCAAGGTGGTCTCGTTCATCCTTTCCGGCGGTGAAATGCTGGTGAGGCTGTCCATCCTGAACCCCGAATCCAGTATCGAAAACGCCCTTTATATCCGCGAATGCCGGGTATCTCTGGGCGAGACCAGCGCGAACAGCCTTTGTGTGCCGGACAGCGCTGTGATGCAGGAAAACGGCATCAATTATGTGGCCATCTGGTATGAGGACTGGAACAGCTGGGCGCGCGTGGAGGTCAATATCCTGGGTGAAAACAAGCAGGATAAGACACTTACGATCACGCCGAGAAACCCGGGACAATTGTCCGTGGGTATGCGTGTGAAGCTGGACTGGTAACGAACGCTGATCAGACAGCCTGCCCGGTGACCGCCGGGCGGGGAAGCTTTGGAGGCAGCTATGCTTTCTGAAAGAGTGGAACAGGTACGCAGGGAACTGGAGACCGCGTCCGCGCCCTGGGGCCGCGCGCCCCGGCTGATCGCGGTGACAAAGACGGTGGGTCCGGAAATGATCCTGCCGCTGCGCGAGCTTGGGGTGCGCGAGATTGCGGAAAACCGCGTGCAGGTACTGCGCGAAAAGCTGCCGGCGCTGCAGGGGGCATTCGATATCCACCTGATCGGCCGGCTGCAGAGAAATAAAGTCAAGTACATCATTCAGGATGTGTGCATGATCCATTCGGCGGATAATCTGCCGCTGATCGAGGAGATCGACCGCCGCGCGCAGGAGCATCATCGGGTGATGCCCATTCTGCTGCAGGTGAATATCGCCGGAGAAGCGCAAAAGGGCGGTGTGGCGCCGGAAGAGGTACTGCCGCTGATGAAAGCCGCGGCGCTGCTGCCGGGTGTGCTGGTCAAGGGTCTGATGACCATGATGCCGGCAGACGCCGAAGAGGAGCAGCTGCGGGGCTGGTTTACCGGCATGCGCCTTTTGCGGGACCGGATGCGTGATGAGGCCGTCGCGCATACAGAATGTGAAGAGTTATCGATGGGCATGAGCCGGGATTACAGGATCGCGGCGGAATGCGGCGCCACCATGGTGCGCGTCGGAAGTGCCCTTTTCAGGGAATAACGGAGGTTTTTATGGCGATCAAGGATACATTTGATAAAGTGAAGAAGAGTGTGGATCGCTTCCTGTTCAAGGATCCCCATGAGCAGGGCGGACGTGTTCCGGCAGGCGGAAATCAGCAGCCTCAGCAGGAGGCCTACGCGCCGGATCCG
The DNA here is from genome assembly GCA_937907055.1 of uncultured Clostridia bacterium. Classification (GTDB taxonomy): domain Bacteria; phylum Bacillota; class Clostridia; order Christensenellales; family Aristaeellaceae; genus ZC3RG03. The sequence continues at coordinate 22,001 of CALCTW010000094.1, forward strand.
TACACACAGGGCCCGTATGTGCCGCAGGGGCAGTTCATTCCCCAGCCGCAGTATACGCAGCCGCAGTACACACAGCAGGCCCAATACGCGCAGCAGACACAGTATTCGCAGCCGCAGTACGCGCAGAACCCGTATACCGCGCAGCCGATGAAGACGGACGCGAACGGCAGCGTGCCGATGCCGAATGCCGCTGCCGGCGCGGAGATCGCGGCAGAGCCTGACAGGGCCGCCGGGATTAAGCCGCAGAATACGGATCAGGCGATGTATGTCCTCAGCGCGCGCTCCATCCGTGACTGCCATAACGCGATCTCCATCCTGCGTACCGGCGCGATCGTGCTGCTGGTGATGGAGGGTGTCACGGATACGGGCGATATGCGCCGTTTTGTGGACACCCTGTCCGGCGCGTGCTTCTCCCTGAGCGCCACCATCAGCAAGGTGAGCCATCACGGCAGTTATCTGCTTGTGCCCAAGAATGTTTCTCTGATGCTGGATCAGGTGGTCAATCAGATGAACATCTCCCCCAGGGCGCGGATGCGTCAGCAGATGCAGTCCCAGCCCTACGGCGCGCCGCAGCAGAGCCCCTATCAGAACAATCCTTATCCGCCGCAGCAGTCGCCTTATATGAACGGCGCGGCTTATCAGCAGAATGCCTATCAGCCGCAGCAGACACAGACCGCGGTCCCGCCGGCCTATGATCCGCAGACGGCCTTCGCGCAGGGCGGCTATGATCCCCGTATGCAGGGCAATATGGAAACCGGCGCGCAGCAGCCGGGCCCCATGGTGGAGCGTGTCCCTGTCCGTCCGTCCGCCATGCCGGTATTTGAACGTCAGTACGGCACCGGATATGTACCGGAAACAGAAGAGTAAACCGTGATCATTGACCCCGAACGATCTACATATGGAATGGGAGGAAATCAAGATGCCATCGCTCAGTACAGAGGCCTATGAAAAAACATTCAGCAGGACCGCGCTCGGATACAACATCAAGGAAGTGGAAGCCTTCCTGAACTATGTGATCGATGAAGCCAGCAAGCTGGAAAAGCAGAATTATCAGCTGGCCATGCAGGTCCGGGACTATGAAAGACGCCTTTCCTATCCCGCGGGTCAGGAGGCTGTACCGGTCCCCATGCCCAAGCCTGTGGTGCAGCCCGCGCAGCAGCCCGTGTCCCAGCCGGTCCAGAGCATTCCCAAGCCCGCTTCTCAGCCTGCTTCCGCGGACGCGCCGGGCATGACGCCTGTGGCCGCGCAGCCTGCCGGCACCCGTGAGTTCAAGCCCGCGGAATTCAAGCCTGCCACCTTTACCCCGGCCCCCATCCCCGTCCCGGCTGCTGTGGAAGCGCAGCCCGTGAAGGCGGCTGAAAAGACCGATGACGGCAGCGCGAACGCGACGGCCCTGCTTGCCCGCGCGCAGAAGATGTACGATGAGATGCTGGCTGACGCGAAGAAAGATGCTGATAAGCTGATCCGGGAAGCCAAGGAGCAGGTGGAGGCGCAGACGGAAAAGATGCTGCGCGATAAACAGGAAGTGGAAGAAGAGATCGAGATGCTCAAGGCGAGCGCGCGCGATTATAAGCGCCGTTTCACCCAGCTGATTGAGGATCAGGAGCATCTGCTCAACAGCGAAAAAGTCCTTTTTGACTGATCCTTTTCAGTCATACATGGATCGCGACGGACGCCTTCTTGCAGGGCGTCCTTTTATCAGAACGGGATCCGTCTCAAAGCGAGGAGTTTTATGCGGGTATTGATCGATATCACCTATCAGGGAACAGCCTACGCCGGATGGCAGCGGCAGAAGAACGGCCCGTCCGTTCAGGAGGAGATCGAGAAAGCGATCGAACTGGGGATGGGACAGAAGATCGGCATTACAGGCGCGAGCCGTACGGATGCCGGTGTTCACGCCCTGTGTCAGCGCGCGCATTTTGATATCGAGACAAGCATTCCCCCGGAGAAGTTCCCCTTTGTGCTCAATCGCTATCTGCCCCGGGATATCCGTGTGCTGAAGGCCCGCCGGGTGGCGGATGATTTTCATGCCCGCTTCATGACGCAGGGCAAGCAGTACTGCTATCGTATCTTCAATGCCCGTCAGGGCACGGCGCTGCTGCGGGATTTCACTTATCACATCCCGGTGGAGCTGGATACGCCTGCCATGGAACGCGCGGCGCGGTATCTGGTGGGCACGCATGATTTCAAGGCCTTCGCCGCGACCGGCGGCAGCGCCAAGACCACCGTGCGCACGATCAGCCGTGTGGAACTGACCCGTGAGGCGGAGGTGATCACCTTCCGCGTGTGGGGAAACGCCTTCCTGTACAACATGGTACGCATCATCGCGGGCACACTGGTGTATGTGGGATTGCATAAACTGCCGGAGGATGTGATCGCGCAGGTATTGAGCGGCGGCAGACGGGTGGATCTGGGCATCACGGCCCCGCCGCAGGGGCTGATCCTTGAAAAGGTCTTCTATGACGAAAAGGACGTTCCGGACTGAAAAAAGCCCTGAAAGACCCGCGGAAAAGAAGGCGCGCGGAGGGTTGACATCCTTCCGTCTTTCCGTTATACTTTGCACCGAAAGGCAATGAAGCAGAAGTTTTCCTGCTCTTCTCACCAAGCGAGCCGGCAGAGGGTGTAAGGCCGGTGTGAGAGACCTGAAAATGCCGCTGCCAAGCCGCCCGCAGGAAGGCAAAAGCCGATGGCGGGCCGGGGGTCTCCGTTAAAAGGCGTTGAGTGGGCGCGTAAAGCGAAAGCAGGGCGCGCCAAGTGAAGTGGTACCGCGAATACAGTGCGTCTGTTCGTCTTCAGGATGATGAGGCGCACTTTTTATTTCTGTTTTGCGTGTAAAACAGAAAAAGTCAGATCCGTACAGCGGATCGAAAAAAGAAGGAGAAACCGCTATGAAACAGTTGACCAGCAATGATCTGCGCGCGCTGTGGCTGAAGTTTTTCACCCAGAAGCAGCACGCTGTGATCGCCTCTGCCTCTGTCATTCCGGAGAATGACCCCACCGTGCTGTTCACCACCGCCGGTATGCATCCCCTCGTTCCCTATCTGCTGGGTCAGAAGCATCCTGCCGGTAATCGTCTGTGCGACGTGCAGAAGTGCATCCGCACCAAGGATATCGATGAAGTGGGCGATATGAGCCACCTGACCTTCTTTGAAATGCTGGGCAACTGGAGCCTCGGCGATTATTTCAAGGAGAACATGATCCCCTGGAGCTGGGAATTCCTGACCGGCGAAGAATGGCTGGGTCTGGACAAGGATAAGCTGGCCTTCACCGTGTTTGAGGGCGACAGCGACTGCCCCCGTGATGACGAAGCCGGCAATCTGTGGCGCAAGTGCGGCGTGAAGGAGGATCACCTCTTCTATCTGCCCAAGAAGCATAACTGGTGGGGCCCTGCCGGTGTGACCGGTCCCTGCGGCCCGGACACCGAGATGTTCGTGATCAAGAAGACCCCCTGCGGCCCGGATTGCTCTCCCGCCTGCGATTGCGGCGCGTATCTGGAGATCTGGAACGACGTGTTCATGCAGTATAACAAGCAGGCGGACGGCACCTTCATCCCCCTGACGCAGAAGAACGTGGATACCGGTATGGGTCTGGAGCGCGTGATCTGCGTGCTGAATGACAAAAAGAGCGTGTATGACACCGATGTGTTCGCCGGTATCCTGGGCAAGATCGAGGAACTGAGCGGCAAGAAGTATAACGCCGATGACGAGAACACCAAGGCTTTCCGCGTGGTGGCCGATCATATGCGTACTTCTACCTTCATTCTGGGCGATCCCCGCGGCGTGAGCCCCTCCAATGTGGACCAGGGCTACATCCTGCGCCGTCTGATCCGCCGCGCCGTGCGTTTCGGCATGAATCTGGGCCTGCAGGCCGGTTTCACCGGCGAGATCGCGCAGGTGATCATCGACCAGTATGCCGATATCTATCCCGAACTGAAGCAGAACAGCGCCTTCGTGCTGGAGCAGCTGAAGCTGGAGGAAGACCGCTTCACCCGCACCCTGCGTCAGGGCGAAAAGGAATTCGACAAGCTGTACAATAACGTGAACATGACCCGTACCCTGCTGGAAGGCATTCTGGGCAGCGAGGACATCGCGGCTGCCGCCGCGCAGGCCGCGGAGACCAAGAAGCTGCGTCCCTCTCCCGATATGATGCCCATCATCGAAGCCGCCAAGGCCGGTGACGCCGCGCAGGTCAAGGCCGCGATCGAGAATCGCATGAGCACTCTGAACGTGCTGGACGGCCGCAATGCCTTCAAGCTGTATGATACCTATGGCTTCCCCGTTGAAATGACCATCGAGCTGGCTGCCGAGAAGGGCATGTCTGTCGATCTGGACGGCTTCAACGAGCGCTTCAAGCAGCATCAGGAGACCAGCCATGCCGGTGCCGAGCAGCGCTTCAAGGGCGGTCTGGCCGACAGCAGCGAACAGACTGCCTGTCTGCATACCGCGACCCACCTGCTGCAGGCTGCCCTGCGCAAGGTGCTGGGTGACGAAGTGCATCAGAAGGGCTCCAACATCACGGCGGAGCGTCTGCGTTTCGACTTCACCTTCGGCCGTAAGGTGACCCCTGAAGAACTGGCGATCGTCGAAAAGATGGTCAACGAAGCCATCGAAGCCAAGGTTCCCGTAACGCTGGAGGAAATGACCGTGGCGGAAGCCAAGGCGCAGGGCGCGATGGGTCTGTTCGAGAGCAAGTACGGCGAGCGTGTCAAGGTGTACACCATGGGCACCTACTCCAAGGAGATCTGCGGCGGTCCTCACGCGAGCAATACCGGTGATCTGGTCTCCTTCAAGATCCAGAAGGAGGAAAGCTCCTCTGCCGGTGTGCGCCGCATCAAGGCTGTTATCGGCCGTCAGGCGTAAGATCGTTTTCCCCGGGGCGGGGATATAAAGCAAAACGGGAGTGCCGTATCGCGCGGCGCTTCCGTTTTTTGATGCGGCACGGCGCGGGGCGCGGCAGATTTCCGCGCGGATGAAAACACGAATCACGCTCAAAAACAGCCGAAAACACAGGTAGGATCGCTCAGAATGACGAAAAACCAGTAAAAATACAGTTTTGCGGCATCTGTCATGAATACCGCGGAGAATGTGAATAGGGTATAATAAGATCATCCGGAGTCCCGGAGCGGATGACTGAACAGATGATGATCACCGGAGGATATGAAAATGAGGATCGTATTGGCGGAAGGCCTGAATGTACCGGAGCAGATGATCGATGCTCTGGCGGAAAAACTGACAGCGCAGGGGCATACCTTCGCCCGCTTCGCGGGAAAGCCCGTAAACGCGCAGGAGATGGCGGAAAGGATCGGGGACGCGGACGCGGCCATTATCGCCAACAGCCCTTTCCCGGATGACGCTGTGCGCGCGTGCGGAAATCTGAAAATGCTGAGTGTCGCCTTCGCGGGCGTGGACCATGTGGGAAAGGCCGCCTGCAGGGAGAAAAATATTCTGGTATGCAACGCGGCCGGATACAGCAATGAGACGGTGGCGGAGCTGGTGATCGGACAGACGCTCAGTCTGCTTCGAATGACCAGGGAAGCGGATGCCGCGACGCGCGCGGGCAAGACCTCTCTGGGCCTCATGGGCGGCGAGCTCGCCGGCAGGACCGTCGGTATCATCGGCACCGGGCAAATCGGTCTGCGTACGGCGCAGCTGTTTCAGGCCTTCGGCGCGGAAGTGATCGCCTTCTCCAGAACGGAAAAGGCGGAGGCTGTACAGATGGGGATCCGTTATCTGCCGTTGGATGATGTGATGGCGAAGAGCGACATCATTTCGCTGCACGTGCCGCTGAAGGAGGATACCCGCGGGCTGATCGGCGAAAGGGAGATCGCCCTGATGAAAGAAACAGCCGTCCTGATCAACTGCGCCAGAGGGCCTGTGGTACAGGAGGGTGCGCTCGCGGACGCGCTGAATTCCGGAAGGATCGCCGGCGCGGCGATCGATGTGTTTGATAAAGAGCCGCCGCTGGATGAAAGTGAACCGCTCCTTTCCGCGAAGAACTGCATTCTGACGCCGCATACAGGCTTCCTGACAAAAGAGGCTATGGCGCGCCGCGCGCAGATCGCTTTTGACAATATCGCGGCGTGGCTGGAGGGCAAAGAATTGAACAAATGCGCCCTGTAAACGGACTTTTGTTCGGAATAGTCGCTATATTGCGGAAATATTACAAAAACAGACACAAGATGTTGTGGAAACACGGATCTTGTGTTTTCTTTTGCCCTGTTTTCAGGGTAAAAAGCGCTGTTTCAGAGGCAGCGCGAGTCATATAAACGTCCATTTCAACACACCCGGGCAGGTGGACAGATGTCAAAAAGCGAAAATCCCATAAAATAAAGGCTGAACGCCTGTTGGAGAGGTGAAAATCGCAAAAAAATTTTTTCCGAGGGGCAAAAAATGCTTGATTTATGGAAATAAATCGTCTATAATGTGGCTGTTGTCTGTTTATGGGTTGAAGCGGTAGGTTGCCGCTCTTGGCCAAGAGCGGGTAATTACCGTGGACCATGTCGGGACAAGATCCCGGCGACGGACTCACGCGCATCAGAATGCGCATTTGGATTCCGGGCCCAAAACGTTAAGTCGCTGTGACCTGCGAAGCAGCCGACGGACAATGCGGGACTCCCACCGGAAACCGCGAGTACGAAATCTTAAGGAGGAAGCAAAATGGCCAACCAGAAGATCCGCATCAAGCTCAAGGCGTATGAGCACAATCTCATCGACCAGTCTGCAGAGCGCATTGTGGAAACTGCCAAGCGCACGGGCGCCAAAGTATCAGGCCCCATCCCGCTGCCCACTGAGAAGGAGATCGTCACGATCCTCCGTTCTCCCCACAAGTACAAGGACAGCCGTGAACAGTTTGAACGCCGCACTCATAAGCGTCTCATCGACATCCTGAACGTCAATCAGAAGACCGTGGATGCCATGATGAAGCTCGATCTTCCCGCCGGCGTTGAAATCGAGATCAAGCTGTAAGGCAGGAGGAAGTAACAATGAAGAAAGCAATCATCGGCAAGAAGCTGGGTATGACCCAGATCTTCCTGGAGGACGGCCGCCTCGTGCCCGTCACTGTCATCCAGGCCGGCCCCTGCACCGTGGTGCAGAAGAAGACCATCGAGAAGGATGGCTACGAAGCCGTTCAGATGGGTTTTGAAGAGGTTCCCGCGAACCGCGCCGAAAAGCTTGTGAACAAGCCTCAGGCCGGTCACTTCAAGAAGGCGGGCGTTGCCCCCATGCGCAAGCTGCGTGAATTCCGTCTGGACGACAGCGCTTCTTACGAAGTCGGTCAGGTCGTCAAGGCTGACGTGTTCGCCGAGGGCGATTGCGTCGACGTGAGCGGCATCAGCAAGGGTCACGGATTCAGCGGCGCCATCTACCGCTGGCATCAGCACACCGGTCCTATGGCTCACGGTTCCAAGTATCACCGTGGTCTGGGTTCCATGAGCGCCAACTCTGATCCTTCCCGCGTTTTCAAGAACAAGCACATGCCCGGTCATTACGGTGTTGAAAAGGTCACCATCCAGAACCTGGCGGTCGTCAAGGTGGATGCGGAACGCAGCCTGCTGCTGGTCCGCGGCGCTGTTCCCGGCCCCAAGGAAGGTCTGCTGATCATCCGTAACACCTGCAAGAAGGCTTAATTTAGGAGGAAACCAAAATGCCGAATATTCCTGTGGTCAACATGCAGGGCAAAGAGGTTGGCACGATGGAACTCAAAGATGAGATCTTTGCAGTAGAAGTCAACACCGCCGCGATGCACCTGGTGGTCCGCTCCTATCTGGCTGCCCAGCGTCAGGGCACTCAGAGCGCGCTGACCCGCGGCATGGTCCGCGGCGGCGGTCGCAAGATCTATCGTCAGAAGGGCACCGGTAACGCTCGCCATCATGGCAACCGTGCTCCTCAGTTCCGTCATGGCGGCGTTGTGTTCGCTCCCTCGCCCCGTGATTATGTGATCAACGTTCCCAAGAAGGTCCGCCGCCTGGCGATGAAGAGCGCCTTCACTTCCAAGCTGAATGACATCATCGTCGTTGACGAGATCAAGTTCGCCGAAGCGAAGACCAAGTACATGGCCAAGATGCTGAAGGACCTGGGCGCCGAAAAGAAGACCCTGATGATCCTGAACGGCAAGGACACCGATGTGATCCGCGCCGGCAAGAACATCCCCACCCTCAAGGACGCCTATGTTAACACCATCAATGTCTATGACCTGCTGAACAACGAAAAGATCATCGTTGTGAAGGCCGCCATGGAAAGCATCCAGGAGGTGTACGCATGAAAGATCCCCATGATATCATCCTGCGCCCTGTCCTGACCGAAAAGGGTTATGACGGGATCGCCGATAAGAAGTATGTCTTCGAAGTCGCCAAGGATGCCAACAAGATCGAGATCAAGCAGGCTTGCGAGATCGTCTTCCCCGGCATCAAGGTCGCGAAGGTCAACACTCTGCGCACCATCGGCAAGATGAAGCGTCAGGGCACCCACGAAGGCCGCACCCCTGAAGTGAAGAAAGCCTACGTAATTCTGACTGAAGAATCCAAGCCCATCGAGTTCTTCGAGGGTATGGTTTAAGGAGGGCATAAGATAATGGCTATTCGAGTTTATAAGCCGACTTCGGCTGCCCGCCGCTTTATGTCGGTTCTGACTTACGAAGAGATCACCAAGAAGACTCCTGAAAAGTCCTTGACTGAAACTCTGAAGAAGCATGCCGGCCGTAACAAGCAGGGCAAGATCACCGTTCGTCATCAGGGCGGCGGTAACAAGATCAAGTACCGCGTGATCGATTTCAAGCGCAACAAGCTGGACATCCCCGCTAAGGTTGCCGCGATCGAATACGATCCCAACCGCAGCGCCTTCATTGCTCTGCTGAACTATGCAGACGGCGAAAAGCGCTACATCCTCTGCCCCCTGGATCTGCACGTGGGTGACACCGTTGTCGCCGGCCCCAACGCCGACATCAAGCCCGGCAACGCGCTGCCCATCGCCAACATCCCCGTTGGTACGCTGATCCACAACATCGAGATCAAGCCCGGCCGCGGCGGCCAGATGGTTCGTTCCGCCGGTGCTTATGCTCAGCTGATGGGTAAGGAAGGCGCCTACGCTCAGGTGCGTATGCCCTCCGGCGAATATCGTCGTGTCGCGATGAACGCCATGGCGACCATCGGTACCGTCGGCAACACCGATCACAGCAACGTGAACATCGGTAAGGCCGGCCGCAAGCGTCACATGGGCATCCGTCCCACCGTCCGCGGTGTTGTCATGAACCCCTGTGATCATCCCCACGGCGGTGGTGAAGGCAAGTCCCCCGTTGGTATGCCTTCTCCTGTTACCCCCTGGGGTAAGCCCGCTCTGGGCTACAAGACCCGCAAGCACAAGAAGTATTCTAACAAGATGATCGTAAAGCGTGCTAGCAAGTAAGCCCATAGCGATCGAAAGGAGGCAAACCCCACATGAGCCGTTCTGTTAAAAAGGGCCCTTATGTAGAAGAAGCGCTGTATCAGCGCGTCGTCAAAATGAATGAATCCGGCGACAAGCAGGTCCTGAAGACCTGGAGCCGTTCCTCTACCATCTTCCCTGAGTTTGTTGGTCACACCATCGCCGTCCATGACGGTCATAAGCATGTGCCCGTTTACATCACCGAAGATATGGTAGGCCACAAACTTGGTGAATTCGCCCCCACCCGCACTTACCGCGGACATGCCGGCGAAAAGGCCAGCGGTCGTAAATAAGGGAAGGAAGGAGCAATAAAACAATGGCTACTAATACCCGTGAAAAGGGCATTGCCCGCGAAGAAAATCGCGACAAGCGTCCTCACGCTATTGCCAAGAACATTCGCCTGTCTTCCTCCAAAGCGAAGATCGTTCTCGATCTGATCCGCGGCAAGCAGGTCGACCGTGCTCTGGCGATCCTGGAATTCACTCCCAAGGCTGCTTCTCCCGTCATCGCGAAGGTGCTCAAGAGCGCTATCGCTAACGCTGAGAATAACCTGGACATGGACCGCAGCAACCTCTACGTTGCTGAGTGCTTCGCCAACCAGGGTGCCACCCTCAAGCGCTATGTTGCCCGCAGCCGCGGCAGCGCGTCCCCCATGCTCAAGCGCACCTGCCACATCAGCGTTGTGCTGGACCAGAAGTAAGAGGGAGGAAATAAAATGGGACAGAAAGTTAATCCGCATGGTGCCCGCGTTGGCGTGATCTTCGACTGGAGCACTCGCTGGTACTCCGATAAGAAGAATTTCGCCAAGCAGCTCAAGGAAGACTATGAACTGCGCAACATGCTCAAGGAAAAGTTTTATGCGACCGGCATCAGCCGGATCGATATCGAGCGCTCTGCAAGCCGTATGACTGTGAACCTGTTCACCGGCAAGCCCGGCATGATCATCGGCCGCGGCGGTAAGGGCATCGAGGAACTCAAGGCTGAAGTTGAAAAGTTCGTCGGTCATGCTGTGAACATCAACGTCATGGATGTCAAGAATCCTGATGCCGATGCTCAGCTGATCTCCGAGAACATCGCTCAGCAGCTGGAAAAGCGTATCGCTTTCCGCCGCGCGATGAAGAGCAGCATCCAGCGCGCGATGAAGGCCGGTGCCAAGGGCGTCAAGGTCTCCATCAGCGGCCGTCTGGCCGGTGCCGATATTGCCCGCAGCGAGCAGTACCATGAGGGCTCCATCCCGCTGCAGACCCTGCGCGCCAACATCGACTATGGCTTCGCAGAGGCTAAGACCACTTACGGCCGTCTGGGCGTAAAGGTTTGGGTATACAAGGGACAGATCCTGCCCAAGCCCAAGAAAGTCGCTGCGGCAGCTACCGAAGGAGGCAAGTAATCCTATGTTGATGCCTAAGAGAGTTAAGCACCGCAAGCAGTTCCGCGGCCGTATGAAGGGCGCTGCCCACCGCGGTAACTTCATTGCCTACGGTGATATCGGCCTTGTGGCCATGGAACCCCATTGGATCACTTCCCAGCAGATCGAAGCTGCTCGTGTGGCGCTGACCCGTTACACCAAGCGCGGCGGTCAGGTGTGGATCAAGATCTTCCCCGACAAGCCCGTGACCGCGAAGCCCGCTGAGACCCGCATGGGTTCCGGTAAGGGTGCTCCGGAATACTGGGTCGCGGTCGTTAAGCCCGGCCGTGTGCTGTTCGAGGTTGGCGGCGTTGACCTGACGGTCGCCCGCGAGGCTCTGCGTCTCGCCGGCTCCAAGCTGCCCCTCAAGACCAAGATCGTACTGCGCGAAGATGCGCCTAATCCTAATGTAGAAGCGGGTGGTGAAAGCAAATGAAGGCCAGCGAATTCGCAGCTATGACTGCTGAAGATCTCCAGAAGAAGATCGGCGAACTGAAGACCGAGCTGTTTAACCTTCGTTTCCAGCTTGCCACCGGTCAGCTTGAAAACACCATGCAGATCCAGCAGGTGAAGCGTGACATTGCCCGTGCTATGACCGTGCAGCGTCAGAATGAACTCAAGGCTGACTGAGAGCTGTGAAAGGAGAAAACACAATGTCTGAAGTAAGAGGACTCCGCAAGACCCGCATTGGCGTGGTCGTAAGCGACAAAATGGACAAGACGATCGTTGTCTCCCTGTCCACCCGCGTGCGTCATCCCCTCTATGGCAAGTTCATCAACAAGAGCGTGAAGCTGAAGGCGCATGACGAGAACAACGAGTGCGGCATCGGCGACACCGTCAAGATCATGGAATGCCGTCCCCTGTCCAAGGACAAGCGCTGGCGCCTGGTCGAGATCGTTGAGAAGGCCAAGTAAGGAGTCGCCTGACGGCAGGACCGGAAATATCACTTCCTATTATATATAGCCTGTGATCAGTCCGGTCCCTCCGGGAGACCGGAGGAGTAAGTAAGCGACCTCTCATGGGGGAAGCCCCCGCCATGAAGAGGAACCTATAAAGGAGGAAACCCCGTATGATTCAGCCGCAAACGCGACTCAAGGTAGCCGATAACTCCGGCGCCAAGGAAATCATGTGCATCCGTGTGCTGGGTGGTTCCTTCCGCCGTACCGGCAGCATTGGTGACATCATTGTCGCCTCTGTGAAGACCGCTACCCCCGGCGGAAATGTCAAGAAGGGCGATGTCGTTAAAGCCGTTATCGTCCGTTGCCACCAGCCGAAGCGCCGCCCCGATGGTACCTACATCCGCTTCGATGATAACGCTGCCGTTATCATCGGCGGTGACAAGATGCCCAAGGGCACCCGTATCTTTGGGCCTGTGGCCCGCGAACTTCGTGAAAAGGATTTCATGAAGATCGTATCTCTCGCGCCCGAAGTACTGTAAGGAGGACGAAAGCATGTTTGTTAAAGCGAAAGACACCGTGGTCGTCCTCTCCGGTAAGGACAAGGGCAAGAAGGGCAAGGTCATTGCTTCCATGCCCGCCGACAACAAGGTTGTTGTTGAAGGCGTCGCTGTTGTGACCAAGCATCAGAAGTCCCGCGCTCAGGGTCAGCCCGGCGGACTCATCAAGAAGGAAGCCGCCATCGACGCGTCCAACGTCATGGTCGTCTGCCCCAAGTGCAACAAGCCCACTCGCGTCGCTCACAAGATCGTTGAAGTGACCGCGAAGGACGGCACCGTTTCCAAGAAGAATGTCCGCGTGTGCAAGCACTGCGGCGCCGAAATCGACTGATAAGGAGAGGGCAAGAAAATGTCTACCAGATTACATGAAAAGTATCTGACCGAAGTTCGCCCTGCTCTGCAGCAGAAGTTCGGTTACAAGAATGTTATGCAGATCCCCCGCCTCGAAAAGGTGATCATCAACATGGGTCTGGGCGATTGCAAGGACAACGCCAAGGCCATGGAAGTGGCTGTGGCTGAGCTGACCACCATCGCCGGCCAGAAGCCCTATGTCACCAAGGCGAAGAAGAGCGTCGCTAACTTCAAGGTCCGTCAGGGCCAGAACATCGGCGCCAAGGTCACCCTTCGCGGCGACCGTATGGAAGAATTCATCGACAAGCTGGTCAATATCGCTCTGCCCCGCGTCCGCGACTTCCGCGGCGTTTCCGGCAAGGCTTTCGATGGCCGCGGCAACTATGCCCTGGGCATCAAGGAACAGCTGATCTTCCCCGAAATCGAATACGATAAGGTCGAGAAGATCCGCGGCATGGAAATGATCTTCGTTACCACCGCTCAGACCGATGAAGAAGCCAAAGAACTGCTGCGCCTGATGGGCATGCCGTTCGAACATTAAGGGAGGAAAGCAAAATGGCAAAGACTAGTATGAAGGTTCGCCAGGCTCGTCCTGCGAAGTTCTCCACTCGCGCCTACACCCGCTGCTCCCTGTGCGGACGTCCCCACAGCGTGCTGCGTCGTTACGGCATCTGCCGTATCTGTTTCCGCGAATTGGCCTACAAGGGCCAGATCCCCGGCGTCCGCAAGGCGAGCTGGTAAGTATAAGGAGGAACCAACATGGTTGTGAATGATCCCATTGCCGATATGCTCACCCGCATTCGCAACGCGCAGGTCGCTCGGCATGACAGCGTGATGATCCCCGCCAGCAACACTAAGAAGGCGATCGCTAAGATCCTTCTGGACGAGGGTTACATCAAGTCTTTTGAAAATATCGATGACGGTCTCCAGGGCAACATCAAGGTCACCCTGAAGTATCTGGATAAGAAGCAGCCCGTCATCGTTGGTCTCAAGCGTATTTCCAAGCCCGGTCTGCGTGTTTACGCGACCTGCGAAGATCTGCCCAAGGTTCTGGGCGGTCTGGGAATCGCGATCGTTTCCACCAGCGAAGGTCTGATGACCGATAAGGTGGCCCGCACCAAGAACCTGGGCGGTGAAGTGCTCTGCTACATCTGGTAATACCATTACGCTTTAGGAGGTAACAATTATGTCTCGTATCGGAAGACTTCCGATTACCATTCCTGCCGGCGTGACGGTAACGGTCGATGACAATAACGTAGTTACTGTCAAGGGCCCCAAGGGCACGCTGAGCCAGAAGGTACATCAGGATATCAAGGTCAATCAGGAAGGCAACGTCATCAACGTGACCCGTCCCGATGATGTCAATATCCATCGCGCGATGCATGGTCTGTATCGCACTCTGATTAACAACATGATCGTCGGTCTGACCGATGGATTCGCCAAGAATCTGGAACTGGTCGGCACCGGTTATCGTGCTGCTGCTGAAGAAAACGGCAAGAAGCTGGTCATCAACGTTGGTTATTCCAACCCCGTGAACGTTTCTGCGCCCGCGAACATCACCTTCGAGACCCCCAACCAGACCACCATCGTGGTCAAGGGTATCGATAAGCAGCAGGTCGGCAATCTTGCCGCTGACATTCGCGCCATCCGCAAGCCCGAACCCTATCATGGAAAGGGTATCCGCTATGCCGGCGAGAAGGTCACCATCAAGGAAGGCAAGTCCGGTAAGAAGTAAGAAAGGAGTGAACGCATATGTTCAAAAAGCGTGACCGTAATGAAGTGCGCGTGATCCGTCACGAACGTGTACGCAAAAAGATCAGCGGCACCCCTGAAATGCCGCGCCTGTGCGTATATCGCAGCAACAAGTCTATTTATGCTCAGATCATTGATGATACCAAGGGCATCACACTCGTATCTGCTTCCACTCTGGATCCCGCTCTCAAGGGCGCTCTGGAAGAAGTCGACAAGAAGGGTGCCGCCGAGAAGGTTGGTAAGCTCGTTGCCGAGCGTGCCATCGCTGCCGGCATCAAGGATGTCGTCTTTGACCGTGGTGGCTATGTTTACACGGGCCGCGTGGCTGCAGTAGCCGCAGGCGCTCGTGAAGCCGGCCTCAACTTCTAAGGAGGATATGAAAGCATGGCTATGAACGAACGCAGGGAACGCAGGGACCGTGAAGAGCCCCAGAGCGAGTTCAAAGAGCGCCTGGTTGCTCTGAACAGAGTTACCAAGGTCGTTAAGGGTGGTAAGAATATGCGCTTTGCCGCGCTGGTCGTCGTCGGTGACGAAAACGGCCGTGTCGGCTGCGCGATCGGTAAGGCCCGCGAAGTGCCCGAAGCCATCCGCAAGGCGTCTGAAAACGCCAAGAAGCATCTGGTGAATGTGCCCATCGTCGGCACCACCATTCCCCACGCGATTGACGGTTACTTCGGAACCGCCAAGGTCGTCCTTCTTCCCGCTGAAGAAGGTGCCGGTCTGATCGCCGGCGGCGGTGCCCGCGCTGTCCTGGAACTGGCCGGCGTGAAGGATATCCGCACCAAGACCTTCGGTACCAACAACCGCATCAACACCGTTAAGGCGACCATCGAAGGCCTCAAGGCTCTGCGCTCCGCGGAGACTGTTGCTCAGATGCGCGGCAAGACGGTTGAAGAAATCATGGGCTGAGGAGGAAACAAAAATGAAGCTTAAGGTTACGCTCATCAAGTCCCCCATCTCCAGCCTGCAGAAGCACATCGACACTGTGAAGGCCCTGGGCCTTCACAAGGTCGGTCAGACTGTGATCAAGCCTGATAACGCTTGCATCCGTGGTCAGATCTTCTGCGTCAAGCACATGGTTAAAGTAGAAGAAATCAACGACTGATAAGGGAGGACACCCGTATGAATTTGCAGGATTTGAAACCGGTTGCCGGTTCAACCACTGCCCCGAAGCGCCTTGGTCGCGGCGTAGGTTCTCAGTTGGGCAAAACCTCCGGTAAGGGTCACAAGGGCGCCAAGGCTCGCTCCGGCGGCGGCAAGCGTCCCGGTTTCGAGGGCGGCCAGATGCCCCTGACCCGTCGTCTGCCTAAGCGCGGCTTCACCAACACCTTCGGCAAGGAATATGCCGCTGTGAATGTTGAAGTTCTGAACGCTTTCGAAGACGGCACCGTGATCACTCCCGCTCTGCTGGTAGAAGCCGGCATCATCAAGAAGACTCTTGATGGTGTTAAGGTTCTCGGCGGCGGCGAACTGACCAAGAAATTGACGGTTGCGGTTGACAAGGTCACTGCTTCCGCAAAAGAAAAGATCGAGGCGATCGGCGGGAAAGTAGAGGTGAAGTAAGCTATGCTGGATACTCTGCGTAACGCCTGGCGCGTTCCCGAACTCCGTAAAAAGCTGCTTTACACTTTCTTCATGCTTCTCGTCTTCCGTCTGGTTTCTCAGATCCCCTGCCCCGGCACTTCTTCCATCGCTGAACTGGGTGGAACCGAAGGTCTGCTGAGCAACGGTCTGCTGAGCCTGATGAACATGATGAACGGTTCTGCCCTCAGCCAGATGTCTATCATGGCTATGGGTATCAGCCCGTACATCAACGCCTCCATTATCATGCAGCTGCTCTGCATCGCCATCCCCGCCCTGGAGCGTCTCTCCAAGGACGGCGGCGAAGAGGGCAAGAAGAAGATCAACCGCATCACCCGTTACATGACCGTCGGTCTGGCGGTCCTGCAGGCGATCGGTATCATCTCCACGCTGCAGAACAGCTACGGCATGGTAAGTGCCGGCTACCAGAACTTCGGCGGCTATCTGCTGATCGGTGTTGTCATGGCCGGCGGTACCGCCCTGGCGATGTGGATCGGTGAGCGCATCACAGAGAACGGCATCGGCAACGGTGTGTCTCTGCTGATCTTCGCCGGTATCATCGCGAACCTGTTCACCGGTTACTCCAACGCGATCAGCAAACTGTTCACGAACTTTGCCGAAGGCATTGCTCCGTTCCTGGTTCTGCTGTTCATCACCCTGCTCTTCATCGTTGTCATCACCTTTGTTGACAGCGCTGAGCGCAGAATTCCCGTCCAGTACGCGAAGCGTGTTGTGGGCCGCAAGATGTACGGCGGTCAGAGCACCTACATTCCCATGAAGGTGCTGTCCGTCGGCGTTCTGCCCCTGATCTTCGCTTACTCCTTCATGGCCTTCCCCACCACCATCGCCGGTTTCTTTGGCACCAACTCCGGTTTCTACAAGTGGTGCACCAGCAACCTGAGCAATGGCAGCCTGCTGTACATCGTGATCTGCGCGGTGCTGATCGTGGCCTTCGCCTACTTCTACACGGCGATCACCTTCAACCCCCAGGATATCGCGAAGAACGTTCAGCAGCAGGGTGGTAACATCCAGGGCATCCGCCCCGGTCAGGCCACTGTTAACTTCCTGAGCCGTACCTCCACTCGTCTGACTCTGTTCGCCGGTCTGTTCCTGGCCATTCTGGCCACCGTTCCGTCCGCGATCCCGAGCAGCTTGATCTCCATCCCCTTCGGCGCTTCTTCTATCATGATCGCCGTCAGCGTGGCGTTGGAGACCGTCCGTGCGGTGGAAGCTCAGCTGGTTATGCGCAATTACAAAGGTTTCCTTTGATAAGAGGCTCCTTCTCCCGGGAGATGATTCCGGGAGAAGGAGCATCAATGGCACTTGAACAAAGTGCCATTCCGTATCTAAACGATTGTTAAGTAGGGAGGCTGATTTATGAATCTGATCTTTCTTGGAGCACCGGGCGCCGGAAAGGGCACTCACGCGCAGCGTCTGATGACGGAACTCAATATTCCTCAGATCTCGACCGGCGATATCCTGCGCAAGGCAATCAAGAATGAAACCAAGACCGGTCTCGAAGCGAAGCGCTACATTGAAGCGGGTCAGCTCGTGCCGGATGAAGTGGTCATCAACATTGTCAAGGAACGCCTGCAGGAGAGTGACTGCGCGAACGGTTACATTCTGGATGGCTTCCCGCGTACGGTTGCCCAGGCGGAAGCTCTGGGAACCTTCGCTACGATCGATGCCGCTCTCAATCTTTCTGTCGCGGATGAAGTGATCGTGCGCCGTCTGTCCGGACGCCGTGTGTGCCCCGCCTGCGGCGGCACCTATCATATCAGCCAGCTCAACGGCAGCGAAGTTTGCTCCGCCTGCGGTGAGAAGCTGATCCAGCGTAAGGACGATATGCCTGAAACGGTTCAGAACCGCCTGAAGGTATATGCCGAGCAGACCGCTCCCCTTGTCGCGTACTACACCGAAAAGGGTCTGGTCCGTACAGTTGAATGTACTGGCACTGTGGATGAAAACCACGCCGCCGTACGGAAAGCATTGAACATCGAATGATCATTCTCAAGAATCCTGAACAGCTCAAAAAAATGAGAAGCGCCGGACATCTGCTGTATGATGTACTGCAGGAAGTCCGTTCCCGGATCACCGCCGGTATGACGACGATGGATCTGAACCGGATCACCGATGAACTGATCCGTAAGGGCGGCGCGATCCCCACCGAGCTGGGCTACTGCGGTTATCCCGCTTCGATCTGCGCGAGCATCGATGACGAGGTGGTGCATGGCATCCCTTCCGAAAACGTTGTTCTCAAAGAAGGCCAGATCATTTCCGTCGACGTTACACTGGCGCTTGACGGTTGGCAGGCTGACAGCTGCTTTACCGCTCCTGTCGGGCAGATCAGTGAAGAAAAGAAGTCACTCATCCTCAAAACGGAAGAATGCTTCTGGAAGGGTGCCGCAATGGCGCTGAACGGAAATCGCATCGGCGATATCAGCAGTGCTGTTCAGACTCACGCGGAAAAGAACGGGTTGGGTGTCGTACGCGATCTGACCGGTCATGGTATCGGAAAAGAAATGCACGAAGATCCCTCCGTTCCCAACTTCGGTCTCGCTGCTCACGGGACACGGCTCCGGGCTGGTATGACGATCTGCATCGAACCCATGATCACCATGGGGAACTGGCGCGTTCATCAGCTGGCTGACGGCTGGACGGTCGTGACGAACGATCATTCACCTGCCGCGCATTATGAGCACACCTGTGCCATCCGACCGGATGGCGTGCCTGAACTGCTCACCTATCCGAACGCGATCTGGGGGGCACACACGTTATGAAACCTGAAGTCAAAAAAGGAATTTCAGTTATTTCAAAAAAAGGGCGTGACAAAGGCAGGGTGTTTGTGGTATTATATATGGTGGACGCCGAATTCGCGTTCATTTGTGATGGTGACACCCGAAAAGTGGACCATCTCAAGCGAAAAAAGGCAAAACACCTGGCCGCGATGCCCTATGAATTTCCCCATATCTGCGAATCCTACGAGCAGGGTAAGCTTCTGGACAGCGATGTGAGGAAGGCATTGAAGACCATTCAGCCTGAAAAGGCCGACGATTGAGAGAGAGGGGTTTACGACTTGTCCAAGGATGATGTAATCGAAATGGAAGGCAAGGTCATCGAAGCGCTGCCCAATGCAATGTTTCAGGTGGAACTGCCCAACGGTCATCGTATCATGGCTCACATTTCCGGTAAAATGCGCATGAATTTCATCCGCATCTACCCCGGCGACAAAGTAACGATCGAGCTCTCTCCTTACGACCTCACCCGGGGCCGTATCACATGGCGCAGTAAGAACTGAGCCTGAGTACCAGTATCCATTAGAGTGGGAGGCAATCAAAATGAAAGTACGTCCTTCTGTCAAGCCTATGTGCGAAAAGTGCAAGGTCATTAAGCGCAAGGGCCGCGTTATGGTCATCTGCGAGAACCCCAAGCACAAGCAGCGTCAGGGTTAAGAGAACGCAGCGTTTCAAAAATCCCATCTGTTTTTGAAACAAAACAGTGGAGAGTCCTTCAGGGTCTCTTATTAAGGGGGATCGTGAAGGGCTCTCCGGAGCCGCCGGTCATCCGGCAACAATCACAGAAGATACGCCTGTCGTGGGCGGCTGCCCGACAAACGAAAGTTTGCCGGGACCACGCATGCTTATCAGCTATAGACCGCCTGGGTTGCAGGCGGGACAGTACG
Organism: uncultured Clostridia bacterium; assembly: GCA_937907055.1. GTDB lineage: Bacteria > Bacillota > Clostridia > Christensenellales > Aristaeellaceae > ZC3RG03. The sequence continues at coordinate 41,647 of CALCTW010000094.1, forward strand.
GAAAGACCGTACAGCACCGGACCTGCTGCCGTGAACGTCAAGATTTCTACGCCTTGACCGGAACCGCAGTGTGGATCCTACTCTTCATCCATACTATTGGAGGTGTAACCAAACAATGGCACGTATTGCGGGCGTTGACCTGCCCAGAGAGAAGAGAGTTGAGGCTGGCCTCACCTACATCTTTGGCATTGGCCCAGCGGTGTCCAAGGAAATCCTCGCCGATACCGGCGTGAATCCTGACACCCGCGTCAAGGATCTCTCCGAAAATGAAATCAGCAAACTGCGCGATTACATCGAACACCATCTGAAGGTGGAAGGTGATCTTCGCCGTGAAATTTCTCTGAACATCAAGCGTCTGGTCGAAATCGGCTGCTATCGCGGCATTCGCCATCGTCGCAATCTGCCCGTTCGCGGTCAGAATACCAAGCAGAACGCTCGTACCCGCAAAGGTCCGAAGCGCACTGTTGCCAACAAGAAGAAGTAATTCTTCGCGCTCTCAGGGGTTCATGCCCCTACTAAATCCAATCTAGTACACCCTGTAAAGGGTTCGGAGGGATAACAATGGCACCTAAAAAGGCTTTGAAGAAAGTATCGCGTAAGCGTCGCGAACGTAAGATCGTCGAACGCGGCGTTGCGCATATCCGTTCTTCCTTTAATAATACCATCGTTACCATCACTGACGTTCAGGGCAATGCTCTGTCCTGGGCTTCCGCCGGTAACATGGGTTTCCGCGGCAATAAGAAGTCTACTCCCTTTGCCGCTCAGATGGCCGCCGAGACCGCCGCGAAGGCTTCTCTGGAATATGGCCTCAAGTCCGTCGATGTTCTGGTGAAGGGCCCCGGTTCCGGCCGTGAGTCCGCGATCCGCGCGCTGCAGACCGCCGGTCTGGATGTAACGATGATCAAGGACGTTACGCCCATTCCCCACAACGGCTGCCGCCCGCCGAAGCGTCGCCGCGTGTAAGGTTTTGTAAGGAGGATTACGAAACATGGCAGTTCAAAGAGAGCCTATCGCCAAGAAGTGCCGGAGCCTGGAGATTTCTCCGGCCGTCATGGGCTATGGCAATAAAAAATCTACCCGCAATCCCGGCGGCAACCGCCGCAAGAAGGTTTCCGAATATGGCGCCCAGCTGAAGGAAAAGCAGAAGGTCAAGTTCGTCTATGGCGTGCTCGAAAAGCAGTTTGAGCACTACTTCGAAAAGGCCTCCAACATGAAGGGCGTTACCGGCGACAACATGCTCCAGCTGCTGGAACAGCGTCTGGACAACGTGGTGTATCGTCTGGGCCTGGCCAAGACCCGCCGTATGGCTCGTCAGGTTGTAGGCCACGGCCACATTCTGGTAAATGGCAAGAAGGTTGACATTCCCTCCTACTCCGTGAAGGTTGGCGATGTGATCACCGTTCGTGCCAAGTCCGCTGAAATCGAAATGTTCAAGTCCCTGCGTGAAGGCACCACCGTTGTGACCCCCAAGTGGCTGGCTTTTGAAGCTGCCAACCTGAAGGGTACCGTCAGCGCTCTGCCCACCCGTGAGGATATTGACTTTGAGCTGCAGGAGAACATGATCGTCGAGTATTACTCCCGTTAATTTCTCCATTGAAATAAAACAGGAGGATATGGCACATGATCGAGTTCGAAAAAGCGCGCATCGAATGCGCAGAACTGAGCGCGGACGGCAACTATGGCAAGTTTGTCATCGAGCCTCTGGAACGCGGTTTCGGCAATACACTGGGCAACGCCCTGCGCCGTGTACACATCGAAGGTGTGCAGCATGAGTTCTCTACCGTTCCCGGCGTTGCTGAGGACGTGAGCGAAATCATTCTGAACCTGAAGAGCCTGGTAGCAAAGCTCAAAAATGATGATTCCGACTATGTCAAGACTGTCAGACTGGATGTGAAGGGCCCCGCCGATGTGCAGGCCAAGGATATTGCGACGGACGAAGAACTGGAGTTCATCGATCCCGAAATGCATATCGCCACCCTCAATGAGGATGCTCATCTGGAAATGACCTTGACTGTTGCACATGGCCGCGGCTATGTGAACGCAGACAAGAATAAGAATCCGGATGCGCCCATCGGCGTGATCCCGATTGATTCCATCTTTACTCCCATCCGCAAGGTGAGCTACTCCGTAGAAGATACGCGTGTAGGTCAGGTGACTGACTACGACAAGCTGACCATCGAAGTTTGGACCAATGGTACCATTCTTCCCAAGGAAGCTCTGGCAAGCGCCGCTCAGATCCTCACCAACAACATGAAGCTGTTCATTGACCTGACTGTGAATGTTGTCCGCGTGGATTACAATGAGCCCGAGAGCGACAATCGCGACAAGGTGCTCGAGATGACCATCGAAGAGCTGGACCTGAGCGTGCGTGCGTTCAATTGCCTGAAGCGTGCCTCCATCAATACGGTAGGCGAGCTTGTACAGCGTAATCAGGAAGACATGATGAAAGTTCGCAACCTCGGCAAGAAGTCTCTTGAAGAGGTCGAACAGAAACTGCAGGGTTTGGGTCTTTCTCTCAAATCCAGCGAAGAGTAA
>CALCTW010000095.1 GCA_937907055.1 uncultured Clostridia bacterium
AACTTCATCATGATCAGGGGACCGATGGTGATGATCATGTCGAACTTCTCACCGGCCTCCAGCATTTCCTTCAGAGGCACAGTGACATTGCCGTGACGGGCATAGGAGCCGTCATCGGTCATCACGACCAGCTTATCGGAAGCGGCCTTGAATTCATCCTCCAGGATCAGCAGATCCTTGTTACGGAAACCGATGATGCTGGTCACTTCCGCGCCCAGACGATGGAATTCCTGCGCCACGGGCATCGCGATCGCGCAGCCGACGCCGCCGCCCACGATGCACACCTTCTTGATCCCGGCAGTATGCGTGGCAACGCCCAGAGGACCGACGAAATCCTGCAGGTATTCGCCGGCTTCCTTGTGGTTCAGCTTCTCGGTGGTGCCGCCCACGACCTGGAAGATGATCTTGACCAGACCGGCTTCAGGATTGGTACCCGCGACGGTCAGAGGGATGCGTTCACCCTGCTCGTCCACGCGCAGGATGATGAACTGACCGGGCTTGGCTTTCTTGGCGACCAGAGGCGCTTCGATCTCCAGCTGGGTCACAGTCGGATTCAGGACCTTTTTACTCGCAATCTTGTACATGATTTTTACTCCGTTTCTGTTAACTTCGGTAAGTTCTGTACTTGCTATGAAAGGGCAGCTTCTGACGAAGCCGCCCTCATATGTTTTTTCATCCGCCCGTCAAGGCGGGGGAGCTGATTACATGCAGGTGTAACCGCCGTCCACAGCCAGGTTCACGCCGGTGACATAGCTGGAAGCGGGAGAAGCCAGGAAGATCGCGGCGGAATCCAGTTCGCCCTCTTCGCCGTAGCGCTCTTCGGGGATCATGGTCTTCGCGTTCTGCTGGAAGAAATCGCTGTTCAGGGTGTCACGGGTCAGATCGGTGTAGAAGTAGCCGGGGCAGATGGAGTTCACGGTGATGTTGTACTTGCCCCATTCAGCAGCCAGAGCGCGGGTCATGTTGACAACGCCGCCCTTCGCAGCATGATAGGGAGCGGAACCGGCGACCTTGTTGCCGACCAGACCGTACATGGAAGCGATGTTGATCACGCGGCCGTACTTGGCGGGGATCATAGCCTTCTTGGCGACGGCGCGGGCCACGCGGAAGGAACCGAACAGGTCGATGTTCATTTCGTTGCCGAACTGTTCATCGGTGATATCTTCAGCGGGAGCAACAGCGCCGGTACCGGCATTGTTGACCACGATGTCGATGCGGCCAAACTTCGCCATCACAGCGTCGACCATGGCGTCAACAGCAGCGGTGTCGGTGATGTCGCAGCGGACAGCGAGGGTCTCCACGCCGAATTCCTTGGCGATCTCTTCAGCCACAGCATCGATCATATTCTGACGACGGGCAACAGCAACAATATTGGCGCCCTGGTTCGCCAGAGCCTTGGCCATCTGGACACCCAGACCGGTAGAACAGCCGGTCACAACAGCGACCTGGCCCTTGAGATCAAAATAATTTTTCATAGCGGTATTCCTCCAAACAATAATTTAAAGCCCGATTCTACAGACTTACATGTATTATAGCAAAACATACAGCAAATAACAAAGATAAAATTTGAGATAATCGTTTTATCATCTATGATATAACCGGACAGTTCCGGACGCGTCCATTCTTCGTCCGTTATTCCGATCATGCTTTTATCAATGTCCTGCCCTCATACCCTGTGCAGGATCTTCTCCAGGCTTTTTCCTTTTGCCAGTTCATCCACCAGTTTGTCCAGATAACGGATCTTCCGCATCAGCGGATCCTCGATCTCCTCCACACGGATCCCGCAGATCACGCCCCGGATCAGACCGCAGTCCGGGTTCATGCACGGCGCTTCCTCAAAAAAGGTTCTGTAGCTGACACCGGCCTCCAGCTGCCTATTCAATCCTTCTGCGTCATATCCGGTCAGCCAGCAGGTCACCGTGTCCACTTCCTCTTTTGTGCGGCCCTTGCGTTCCGCCTTCGCCGTAAGCAGCGGATAGACTTTGGACACACTCATTGAAAATATCTTTTCCTGTTCCATTTTCTTACTCCTCGCCTTTTCCTTTCTCCGCGTGTGCCGGATCCTGCAATAATCAGTTTATCATAGGTCTCCATCCGGAGCAATCACGCGCGGTATTTTCATATTTATGCAGATTATACGATTGAAAAAAACAATCCCGTGTGCTAAAATCAAAGTCAGGAACGTGACCGTTCGTATATTCCCAGGCATATATCCTCAGCAGAAGGCCGCGCAGCAGCCGTTTCGCCAGTTTTTCGAGGTAGTCATTATGAACCGGATCTTTGACAATTATCTTTTCGAAGCCTTCGCCAACGCTTCCGATAATATCTATATTTACGTCACCGATATCGAGACCGGCGTCACCCGCTGGTCTGAACGTGCCGTACAATATTTCAATCTGGAAAGCGAATACCTCGAGAATGTCAAGGAACTGTGGCTGAATTACATCCATCCCGAGGATCATCAGGTCTATCTGAATGATATCTCAAAGGTCTTTACGGGTGCTTCCGCCATTCACAATTGCCAGTACAGGGTACGCAACCGTTACGGCGAATATGTATGGGTGGAATGCCGGGGCTCCATCATTTATGACAACTGCGGCAATCCCAAAGTATTCGCGGGCATCATGACACGTCTGGACAACCCCAACAAATATGACGCGCTCACCCATCTTCTTTCCGGTCATGAGTTTTTCCGGGAGCAGATCATGCGGGACGGCACCCTGATGATGATCGGCATAAACGGCCTCCGCTCCATCAACAGTCAGCACGGCGTGCTATACGGAAACAAGGTCATCTGTCACCTCGCGGAAACACTCACCCTTCACGCGCCCTCCGCGCGTATCTTCCGCTACTGGGGCGATGATTTCATCGTCTATGACAACGACGCCACCCCGCAGCAGCTCATGCAGGTTTTCCGCGCGGTCGCGCGGGACTGCAAAGATCCCGCGAACAACAGGGAGATCACAGGCTTCACCGTCTCCGCCGGCATCACCCCCTTCAAATGCCGCGAAGATCATGCCGCGCTGACCGGCCGCGCGGAGCTGACCATGTCCTACGCGAAGGAGCAAACCTCTCATGTCGCCGTCTACTCCCCGGAGATTGAAAAAGTCCAGAGCCGCAAACTGGCGCTCTCCGAGGCGCTCACGCTCAGCATTCAGGATCATTGCCGCGGTTTCCATCCGGTCTTCCAGCCCATCATGACCAATGATTCTCAGCACATCGTCGCGTGCGAAGCCCTGCTCCGCTGGGAGCCCTCCGACACGTCGCTCGGCCCCTGTTACCCCAATGAATTCATTCCCATTCTGGAAGCAAACGGCGGCATTATCGAAGCCGGGTATTTCGTCATGCGCGAGGCGATCCGGTACGCGTCCGTCTGGCAGGAAAAATGCCCCGGTCTGAAGGTCTGCGTCAATGTGTCCTACTTCCAGCTTGAGGATCCGGGCTTTGCCGATGCCGTCATCCGCGAGATCGAGCGCTGTCATCTTGATCCCGGCTGTGTCGTGATCGAGCTGACCGAGAGCGTTCTGATCAATGAGACCGCCCCGGTCAAAACCGCCTTCGATCTTTTCAAGCAGCATGGTGTCCACATCGCGCTGGATGATTTCGGCCGCGGAAATTCCTCCTTCTGGATGCTGCACAATTTCCATGTGGATTACATCAAGCTGGATCAATCCTTTATCCGCACCCTGAGCCACGGCAGCGAAGGCATCGACGACGCCATCATCCGCAGCACGCTGCTCCTGTGCAACGCTGTCGGCTGCCATTCCGTCGCCGAAGGCGTGGAGGATGAGACCGTCTATGATCATATCCGTTCCTTCGGCTTCGATGCCCTGCAGGGCTATCTGTTCTCCAGGCCATTGCCGCCCGAGGAACTTTCCGTGTTCATTGAACGCTACACCGCATTTGGGGATCCTCATCTCTGAGATCCGGTAAACATCATCATCAAAAAACCGGCAGACGCCATTTTGCATCTGCCGGTTTTTATTTGAAAAATATCAGAACAGGAAGCGGACCATCGCGTAGAACGCCACGATCGGGATCAGCGCGATGAGCAGGGTTTTCCACTTGTACGAGATCATGCCGATCACCTCACGCACATAGGCATTCGGCCAGAAATACCATTTGGTGCGGCTGCCGATACCGTCGGTCTCCAGCCCGACCTGCCCGGCAATGATCCCACTGCGGAACACATGATAATTGGTGGTGGAGAAAACGGCTTTCCTCCCTTTCTCCATCATCTGCATGGAGAACTGCATATTCTGCCGGGTGTTGACAGAATTCGTTTCCGGCATGATCTGCTCCGGTTCGATCCCCTTTTCCAGCAGATACCTTTGCATGGCTTCCGCCTCCGGCATGATCTCATCCCTGCCCTGTCCGCCGGAAGGGATCAGGATAGCCTTCCTGCCGGTCGCCTCCAGCTGTTCCTGATAAAAACGGATCGCCCGATCCACGCGCCCGCGGATCAGCGGATACAGCGTCCCGTCCTTCCGGATCCTGCAGCCCAGGATCACGATATAGTCCTTATCAAAGGCCGGACGGCGTTTGGCGGCCAGCGTTCCGCAGATCACCGATCCGATCAGGAAGCACTCCAGCAGCGCGTACACCGTTTCCAGAATGGAAATGAACATCTCCCACAGATCGACCTCCAGCTTGGAGCCGCTTGAGACCAGTCCGGAAAAGAAAAACAGGAAAACAAAGCCGCCGACCATAACCAGTGAGATCATGATCCCCAGCGCGTTCTGCACGCGGAAGCCCTCATGGCGGATCAGGCTGATATTGCTGATCGTCAGCAGCACCGCGAAAATAAAGACGAGCGGGAAGGTATAAAAGATCAGCTGTTTGGACGCGCTTTCAAGCAGCGCGTACAGGTTGATCATGCTTTCATTTCTGAAATACTGCGTCGTGATCAGCACCGCCCCCAGCGTCATCCACAGCCCGAAGCCCACACAGAAGATGGACTGATAGGAGAACCGGATCTCCCTCACAGAGCGCGCGAAACCGGCCCACAGCAAGGCCGCCAGCGCCCACGTCAGCAGGATCGTCCCGATCTGCCGCTCCCGGTAATGCGTAAAGTTGCCGGTCATCGTTTCGATCATCCAGCCGTTCGCCGTCACCTTCAGGGCCGCGTTATCCACGATCTCCCCCGTCTCCGAATCCACCAGCTCCGCGTATGTCTCTCCGGCGCCGTTCATCAGTGGCTCAAATGTCACGAATACCTCGTCACCCGCCCGCCTGACCTCCGTCAGCGTCACCAGCTCCGGCCTGTCGATCCGGGCCGTCACCTTTTCCGGTTCAAACACCGCGCCTTCCGTATGCCGCGCCAGCCGGTTGGACATATTGATGCTTTTATAAGTAAAAGTCTTATCTGTCACCAATCCGGAGATCACCACAAACGCCAGAAAAGCGCTCACGATCACGATCGTCCGGATCATCATCCATCTCAGCAGCTTCTTCTCTTTCACCCTGTACTCCTGTCCGGAACACCCGATCCTTCCATTTCACACCGCGTCGTCTCCCGGCGCGCCGCGTCCTTATCATATCACATTCTCCGCCGAAGAAAAAGCCATCCCGCGAAAAGCCGTTCGTCCGCCCTGTCAGCAGCCTTCAGTCCATACAACAAACAAAAACAGAAGCAGCCCCGTTCCCGGAACCGCTTCTGTCTGTATGCTGTTCTTATCTTTTCATCATTTCGCCTTGTAGCGATACTGCACACGGCTCTCCACCTGACGATCATCGTTCGCTTCAGCCGGAGAAGAAGTCCATTCGCTCCACTCGCCCCAGCGCCAGAAGGTGTTCTCACCGGCGCTCAGCAGATCACGGGAACGATAGAAGACCAGGCTCTCCAC
>CALCTW010000096.1 GCA_937907055.1 uncultured Clostridia bacterium
CGCCGATGATACGGATGGCCAGACCGGGACCGGGGAACGGCTGACGCATGACCAGATATTCCGGCAATCCCAGTTCACGGCCCAGCTGACGCACTTCGTCCTTGAACAGCATGCGCAGCGGCTCGATGATCTCCTTGAAATCCACAAAGTCCGGCAGACCGCCCACATTGTGGTGGCTCTTGATCACAGCCGCGCCCGCTTTACCGGAGCCGGATTCGATCACATCGGGATAGATGGTTCCCTGTGCCAGGTAATCCACCTTGCCGATCTGCTTGCCGACAGCTTCGAACACACGGATGAACTGTTCGCCGATGATCTTGCGCTTGCGTTCCGGTTCTTCCACACCGGCCAGCTCGCCCAGGAAACGCTTTTCTTCGTTCATGCGAATCAGGTTCAGGTTCCACTTGCTGAACGCCTGCTCCACCTCATCGCCTTCATTCTTGCGCATCAGGCCATGATCGACAAATACGCAGGTCAGCTGATCGCCCACCGCTTCCGCCAGCAATGCAGCCGCCACGGAGGAATCCACGCCGCCGGAGAGGGCCAGCAGCACCTTGCCGGTGCCCACCTTCTCACGGATGGACGCGATGGCGTTCTTGCAGTAATCGCCCATCGTCCAGTCACCCACAGCGCCGCACACTTCATACAGGAAGTTGCGCAGGATCGTGGTACCGTTCTCGGTGTGATTCACTTCCGGATGGAACTGCACACCGTAGAAGCCCTTTTCTTCGTTGGCAATCGCCACATTCGGGCAGGCATCGGAGTGCGCCACCAGCGAGAAGCCGGCAGGCACCTTGGCCATATAATCGCCGTGGCTCATCCAGGAAATGCCCTGTTCAGGCATGCCCTTGAAGAGGCGGCAGGTATTATCGTAATAGGTCACCGTCTTGCCGTACTCGCGCGCGGAATCCTCCTGCGCGGGCACCACCTGACCATCCAGCGTATGGGCGATCAGCTGACAGCCGTAGCAGATGCCCAGCACCGGGATGCCCAGTTCAAAGATCTCTTTGGGATAATGGGGCGCGTCTTCTTCATACACGCTGCTGGGGCCGCCGGTAAAAATGATGCCGATGGGGTTCATGGCCTTCACCGCCTCGATCGGGGTGGTGTAGGGCTTCACTTCGCAGTACACATGGCATTCGCGCACGCGGCGGGCGATCAGCTGATTATACTGACCGCCGAAATCCAGGATCACAACAGTCTGTGACATATATGCCTCACTTACTTCCAAGTGTCATCCGATCACTTGACTTCGATATACTCATCACGGCCCGCGCCGACAGAGATGTACTGGATCTTGCAGTCAACGGCCTTCTCCAGATACTTGATATACTTCTTGGCGTTCTCGGGCAGCTCATCCCAGGTGCGGCAGCCGCTCACATCGCCGAAGCCGTCCACATATTCCACAACAGGCTTCGCGCGGTTCAGCTTGCTTCCGCTGGGGAAGTCGGTGGTCTTTTCGCCGTCCACATCATAAGCCACGCAAACAGGGATCTTGTCCATGTAGGACAGCACATCCAGCTTGGTCAGCGCGATGGTATTGGCGCCCTGCACCTTCACGCCGTAGCGGGAAGCAGGGATATCGAAGGGACCCACGCGGCGGGGACGGCCGGTCGCGGCGCCGTATTCGCCGCCGGCGGCACGCAGCGCCTCGGCTTCCTCACCGAACATTTCGCAGGTGAAGGGGCCCTCGCCCACGCAGGTGGAATAGGCCTTCATGATGCCGATGGTGTTATTCAGCCACACACCGGGGATGCCGGCGCCGATGGGCGCGTAGGCCGCCAGCGTGGTGGAGGAAGAAGTGTAGGGATAGATACCGAACTCGATATCACGCAGCGCGCCCAGCTGAGCCTCAAACATGATGTTCCTGCCCGCCTTCACCGCGTCATACAGATAGCCTGACACATCGGTCACATAAGGCTTGATGACCGCACCGAACTTGTGCAGCCAGTCCAGAATGGCTTCAGGATCCACCTTCTCGTGGCCGTAGCCGGTCACGGTGATGTTCTTCCATTCCACCAGGTCATACACGCGCTCCTTCAGGCTCTCTTCATCGAAGAGGTCTTCCATGCGCAGGTCCTTCTTCATCAGCTTATCGGCATACACGGGGCCGATACCGCGGCGGGTGGAACCGAACTTCTTATCCGCCAGGCGTTCTTCCTCCATGATGTCCTGCATCTTGTGATAGGGCAGACAGATGATCGCCTTATCGCTGATCTTCAGGTTTTCCGGCGTGATCTTGATGCCCTTTTCGGTCAGGGAAGCGATCTCACCGGTCAGGTGCTCCAGATCGATAACCATGCCGTTGCCCATCACGTTCACGGTGGTCTCGCGCAGGATACCGGAGGGCAGCAGGTTCAGGATGAACTTGCCCTTGTCATTGATGACGGTGTGGCCCGCGTTGTTACCGCCCTGATAGCGGCAGATGATATCATAATCAGAGGAAAGCAGGTCCACCATGCGGCCCTTGCCTTCATCGCCCCAGTTGATTCCAACGATCGCTGTAAGCATATTCTTGCTCTCCTTTTTAAACGTTGACGGTCGCGTCTGCCTTCTGGCTCAGCTCATCCGCGTTATTCTTCAGCACTTCATTCACCTGTGCCAGATACATTTCCACCTGTTCCTTCGCCATACCGGAGAAGCGGCTGTTTTCGATCACCTGCATGATCTCTTCCTTCGTCAGGCCGAAAACAGGATCCGCCGCGATGCGTTCCAGCAGGTCGTTATCCGCGCCTTCCGCCTTCACAGCCTTACCGGCCGCCACGGAATGAGTGCGGATCGCTTCATGCAGAGTCTGGCGGTCGCCGCCCTTGGTAACGCAGTACATCATGATGTTCTCGGTCGCCATGAAGGGCAGCTCTTCCATCAGGTGCTTCTTCATCACCTTGTCGTAAACGCTCATGCCGCTCACGATGTTGATCACCAGCGTCAGGATGCCGTCCACCGCGAGAAAGGCCTCGGGAATGGAGATACGGCGGTTGGCGCTGTCATCCAGCGTGCGCTCCATCCACTGCGTACCGGCCGTGATGGCGGGGTTGATCGCGTCCGCGACCACATAGCGGGCCAGGGAAGCGATACGCTCGCTGCGCATGGGATTGCGCTTGTAGGCCATGGCGGAGGAACCCACCTGACCGCTCTCAAAGGGCTCGTCCACTTCCTTCATATGGGACAGCAGACGGATATCGCCGCTGAACTTCCACGCGCTCTGCGCGATGCCGCTCAGCACGGACAGGGTAAAATAGTCCACCTTGCGGGTGTAGGTCTGACCGGAGACCGCGTAGGAGGCTTCGAAGCCCATCTTTTCGGCGATCTTCTTTTCCAGCGCCACCACCTTCTCCACGTCCCCGTTAAACAGGTTCATGAAGCTCGCGCCGGTGCCGGTCGTGCCGCGGCAGCCCAGCAGCTTCAGGTTGCCCAACACAAAATCCAGGTTTTCAAGGTCCATCATCAGGTCCTGCAGCCACAGGCAGGCGCGCTTGCCGAGGGTCGTGGGCTGCGCGGCCTGAAAATGCGTGTAGGCCAGCGTTTCCAGATCCTTATACTTATCGGCAAATTCGCTCAGCGCTTTGATCGCGTTCAGCAGCAGCAGGCGGATGCGCTTCAGCGCGTCTCTCTGCTGAATAATATCGGTATTGTCCCCCACATAGCAGCTGGTGGCGCCCAGATGGATGATGGGCTTCGCGTCGGGGCAGGAAAGGCCGTAGGTGTAGATATGCGCCATCACATCGTGACGCACCTCATGCTCCCTCTTATCCGCGGTCTCGTAATCGATATCCGTGATATGGGCTTTCATCTGTTCGATCTGCTCATCCGTGATCGGGAGGCCCAGTTCCTTCTCGCTTTCCGCGAGAGCGATCCACAGCCTGCGCCAGGTAGAGAATTTGCGGTCATCGGAGAAGATCTCCTGCATCTCTTTACCGGCGTAGCGGCGGCACAGCGGGTTCTCATAAATGTTGTGCATACGTTTCCGTTCTCCTGTTCAGTAAGGATAGAATGCCACTGTCGATTATATCACCATTGCCATCTTCCGTAAAGTGTACAAGCCCCTCCATTTCCCCCATTTTCACCAAACAGGCGGTTACAATGTTGTTAAGATTCCGTTAAGCCGTTCATTTTCCGCAAATAACCGCACATTTTAAATCTTCGTCAAAAAGATCGTTCGTGTTTTCCTTTGCCATCCTGCCACTGAAAAACAGCCTCCGTCCGCTTCGGACGAAAGCTGTTCTTCTCTTTTTTATCCTGCCGCTCAGGCTTTTTCCGCTCTCTTTTCGATCGAAGCGGCGATGAATCCGGCAAACAGCGGATGCACCTTGTTGGGACGGGATTTGAACTCCGGATGGTACTGTACGCCCACATAGAAGGGGCGGTCGGTCAGCTCCACCGTCTCCACCAGCAGCCCGTCCGGGCTCATGCCGGAGAGCGTCAGGCCGTTCTTCTGCATGATCTCACGGTAGTCATTGTTAAATTCATAGCGATGGCGATGACGCTCGCTGATCTCGGTCTTTCCGTAGCATTCCGCCATCTTGGTGCCTTCCGTGATCACACAGGGATAAGCGCCCAGACGCAGCGTGCCGCCCTTATCCACCTCATCGCTCTGTCCGGGCATGAAGTCGATCACCTTGTGCTTGCACAGCTCGTCAAATTCACCGCTGTGCGCGTCCGCGATCCCGCACACATGCCGCGCGTATTCGATCACCGCGATCTGCATGCCCAGGCAGATGCCGAAGTACGGCACATGATGCTCACGCGCGTATTTCGCGCTCAGGATCATGCCCTCAATGCCACGGCTGCCGAAGCCGCCCGGCACGATGATGCCGTCCAGCCCGCTCAGCACCGTGTCCACGGTATCCGCCGTCAGGGTCTCGGAATCGATCCACTCAATGCTCACCCTGGCGTCCTGCGCGAAACCGGCATGCCGCAGCGCTTCCGCCACGGACAGATACGCGTCATGCAGCTGGATGTATTTGCCCACCAGGCCGATCGTCACATCCTTATGCGCGCCCTTGATCTTTTCCACCATCTCCGTCCATTCCTGCAGTTCAGGCTTGGGGGCGTCGATGCCGAGTTCTCTGCACACCACATCCGAAAAATGATTCTTTTCCAGCATCAGCGGCGCTTCATACAGGCAGGGCAGCGTGATATTCTCCAGCACGCAGTCCGGTTTCACGTTGCAGAACATGCTGATCTTGTGGAAAATGCTTTCCTCCAGCGGTTCATCGCAGCGCAGCACGATGATATTGGGGTTGATGCCCATTCCCTGCAGTTCCTTCACGCTGTGCTGGGTGGGCTTGGATTTATGCTCGTCACTGCCGCGCAGGAAGGGCACGAGGGTCACATGGATGAACAGGCTGTTCTCACGGCCCACCTCCAGCGAGATCTGGCGCACCGCCTCCAGAAACGGCTGGCTCTCGATATCGCCGATGGTACCGCCGATTTCGGTGATCACCACATCCGCGCCGGTCCGCTTGCCCACACGGTACACAAATTCCTTGATCTCATTGGTGATATGGGGGATCACCTGCACCGTGCTGCCCAGATACTCGCCGCGGCGTTCCTTGTTCAGCACGTTCCAGTACACCTTACCGGTGGTCAGGTTGCTGTATTTGTTCAGATCCTCATCGATAAAGCGCTCATAATGGCCCAGGTCCAGGTCCGTCTCCGCGCCGTCCTCGGTCACATACACCTCACCGTGCTGAAAGGGGCTCATCGTACCGGGGTCCACATTGATATAGGGATCCAGCTTCTGCGCGGCCACCTTCAGTCCACGCGTTTTCAGCAGCCGTCCCAGAGAAGCCGCGGTAATGCCCTTGCCCAGACCCGATACAACACCGCCGGTCACAAAAATGTACTTGGTCATCTTGATTCCCTCCGTTTATGTCATAAAAGCAGAATGACCGTTTGCACGGTCAATTCCGGTAAGTTCTGATGATCGCTTCCGCGACGGCGCGCTTTGTCACACAGCGGTCCATCGCGCTTTTTTCGATATATCTGTGCGCGTCCGGCTCGGTCATCTTCAATTGATCCACCAGCAGCCATTTCGCGCGGTTCACGATGCGGATCTCTTCCATCTTCTCCTCGATGGTGGCCGTCTTCTGCTCCATGCGCCGCAGCCTTTCACGTGTCGCGCACAGCAGTGTGATCGACTGATTCACCACGGCGGAGGAGGTCGGCTTGCTCAGCGCCAGCACGCCGTAGGGCGATACCCTGGCATTGATATCCGCGTAATGCTCGCTCTTCACAAGCAGCATCACCCCGGTATTGCTCTCCATACTGGCATCCAGCGCCAGCTTGGTGCCAAATTCGTCCGGGAGCGGCGTGTTCACGATGATAATGTCATACGCGGCCTCCAGCATATACCGTCTGGCTGTCGCGCTGTCCCCCGCGCGGATCACCGGCTCACACCGGCATGCCTTCAGAAGGGGAAGCAATGTTTCCGAGAATTTCTCATTGGCTGATACAAGAAGCGCGCGGTAGGTCCTTTCTGACGATTCCATTCTCCCCCTCCTTTCGTCAGTCTCTCCCGTGCTTCTTTACTTCAGATTGTCCCGGATGATCTGCTGCGGCAGGCATTTTTCGATAAACGCGCTCTCCCGCGCGATCCGCTTCGCCTGCTCCAGCCGCCCCGGAAGGCTGCCCAGCTTCATGCCGGCATCCTCGGCGATCTCATACATGTTCCTCTCGCAGGGTTCCTGCAGTTCCATTTTGTTTTCAATGCCGTCCAGCGCGGCCTCTATGATCAGCGTGTATGCCAGATACGGGTTGCACATCGGATCGGGCGAACGCAGCTCCGCGCGCCTGTACGCGCCTTCCGCCGCCGGGATACGGATCAGCTGCGAACGGTTTTCACGCGCCCAGCTGATGTAACGCGGCGCCTTCCGGCTGCCCAGCCGCTTATAGGAAGCCTCGTCCGGGTTCAGGAACAAGGTCATCTCGCGTATGTGCGCCATCACGCCGGCGATCGCCTGCGGCATCACATCCTCCGCGCCGCATTGCACCGAAAAATTGATATGCATGCCGTTTCCGGCGTTTTCGGGCAGCGGCTTGGGAGAAAAGTCGGCATACAGGCCGCTTCTCGCCGCGATCGTGCTCACCACGGTCTTGAAGGTCTGCGCGTTATCCGCCGCGGAAACCGGATCGGAGTACCGGAAATCGATCTCGTTCTGTCCCGGTCCCTCCTCATGATGGCTGCTCTCCGGCGTGATCCCCATCTGCTCCAGCGTCAGGCAGATCTCACGGCGCACATTTTCTCCCTTGTCCGCGGGCGCGATATCCATATATCCCGCATGGTCATAGGGCTCCGTGGTCGCCTCGCCGTTTTCATCCAGCTTAAACAGATAAAACTCCATCTCGCTGCCAAAGTTGAAGGTAATGCCCCTGTCCGCCGCCTTTTTCACCGTCTTCTGCAGCAGGGCGCGGGTATCGCATTCAAAAGGCGTGCCGTCCGGATAGGTGATATCGCAGATCATGCGCACCACGCGGCCATGCTCCGGCCGCCACGGCAGCAGGGAAAGCGTGCCGGGATCGGGATGGAGCACCAGGTCGGATCTCACGTTTCCGCCGAATCCGGCAATGGCGCTTCCATCGATCGCGATCCCGTATTCAAAGGCTCTCTCCAATTCTCCCGGCATGATCGAGATGTTCTTGTTCCTGCCATAGGCGTCACAGAAGGCCATGCGAATGAACTTCACATCCTCCTCCATCACATACTGGAGCACTTCTTCCTTTGAATACTTCACAGCTTTTCCATCCTTTCGTCAGTTCGCCACGTACATCTGCTTATACGGATTACTGCTGTCGGGCACGACCAGCGTGAAATCGCTGTTCAGGATCGCTTCCGTGTCCAGCCCGAATACCCCGCAGTATTCCTCCATATAATCCCGGATCTCTTCCAGATCCTCTTTTTCAGCTTTCCGGGTCTTCACGTTTTTCGGGAAAATGACGGCGCTCGTGTCCCCTCTCAGGAACATCTTTCCGCCGTGCATACCCGTGCAGGGGAAATTGCCCACGATGGGCTTCCCGTCTTCATGCATGCCCAGCACCACGATGATGCCGCCGGCCTGATACTCGCCCAGGAAGCTGCCGGTGCGGCCGCCGATGATCACCACCGGCTTCTTTTCCTTGTATTCCTTCATATGGATCCCGGCGCGGTAACCGGCGTCACCGCGCACAAAAATGCGTCCGCCGCGCATGGCATAGCCCACCGCGTCGCCCACATTGCCGTGGATCACGATCGTTCCTTCATTCATCGTGTCGCCCACGGCATCCTGCGCGTTGCTCATCACGGTGATCTCCGCCCCGGCCAGGTAAGCACCCAGCGCGTTTCCGGGGATCCCTTCGATCACGATCTTCTTTTCCTTCATGCCGGAGGCAATAAAGCGCTGTCCCAGGCAACCGGTGACCGTGCATTCATCCGCTTTACGGATCTCTTCATTCAGGGCGCGATGGTCCATCTCGTCTGCTCGGATCAACGTCATATTATACCACTCCTCCCAGCATTTTTTTACGGGTCTCCGGCTCAAACATGTACAAATCCGGTACTTTTTCCAGCTGTTCCGGCTGAAGCGTGCTGATATCCGTCTTATTGCGGATCAGGCTCGTATAGATCCCGGTGCGCTTCACATCGCCCACGATCTCAAAGCCGGTCAGGCGTTCCTTCGTGCCGTACAGTTTCTTCAGTCCCTGCTCCGTCACTTCGCTGCAGATCAGCCCGTCCTTGCTTCCGGCGGTCATGATGTGATAGCCGAAGAAGCCGATCGCGTTCATCGGGATCGCGTTGTCAAACCGGTGCTGACCGCCCGCCATGTTCACGCCCGCGCCAAAGCCCTGCATATAGGCGTTCGGCATCAGGGCCATGATCTTCTGCTGTCCGTCCGTGATATCCACATACTCGGTGCAGTCGCCCGCGGCATACACATCCGGGATCGAGGTCTTCATTTCATCATCCACGGCGATCGCGCGTCCGCACACGCCGCCGGCTTCCTTCACAAGCCCCATATTGGCGCGTACGCCCACCGCGGTCACCAGCAGATCGAAGGTCACGGTCTTGCCGCTCTTCATCACGGCGGTATTGCCCTCAAAGCGCGCCACGGAATCACTCAGCAGAAAATCGACACCCTTTTCCTCGATCTTTTTCTGCACCAGCGCCGCGCCGTCCGCGTCCAGAATACTGCTCAGGACGCGATCCGCCAGATCCACCACCGTGATATGCTTCACGCTGTTATACAGGCCTTCCATGCACTTCAGGCCGATCAGACCCGCGCCGATGATCAGCACTTCCTTTTCCGGATCGGCAGCCGCCTTCAGCGCCTTCGCGTCATCCATCGTCAGGAATCCATACTTATACTCCACCTTGTCAAGGCCCTCCATCGGAGGAACAAAGGGAGAAGATCCCGTCGCCACGCAGAGCTTGTCATATTTCAGCGTTTCTCCGCTTTCCAGCGTCACGGTCTTCGCGGCCCCGTCCAGCTTCACAGCATTTTGGCCGTACTTCACATCGCACTTATTATCCGCGTAGAAACTCTCCGCGCGGTACTGCATCCGCTTTTCATCCGTTTTTCCGCCCAGATAATAGCTGATGAGCGGACGGCAGTAGGCCGCGTATTTTTCGGCGGAGACCACCGTGATCCCGCCTTCCTTGTCCACAGAGCGGATGCCTTCCACGCAGGCCACCGCGGCGGTCCCGTTTCCGATGATCACATATTCACTCATTCCGCTCACCTCTCCTCATATACGATCGCGCGGTTCGGGCAGCCCGTCACGCAGGCCGGCGCGCCGGCAGCGTTCTTCAGGCACAGCTCGCACTTCTGCACCGCGCCGTTTTCGCCTTCCACCACCGCGCCGTAGGGGCACACCAGCACGCAGGTCAGACAGCCCACGCACTTTTCGTGATCGATGCACACCACACCGTCCTCGATATGCAGCGCGCCGGAGATGCAGCTCTTCACGCACATCGGGTCCGTGCAGTGACGGCAGTTGACCGCGAACGTGATCTTGTCATCGCCGTCCACGCGGATGCGCGGGAAGATCTCTTTTCCTTTCAGGGCCTTCACCATGTCGTTCATGCCGCTGTTGGCAAAGGCGCAGTTATATTCACACAGATGGCATCCGAGACACCATTTTTCTTCTACAAATATCCGCTTCATTCTCCCGCGTGCGAGATACCCAGTATCTCGAGCTCCTTTCCGGTTAATCCGACGCCCCTCAGCATCAGTCTGTTGCCGCGCAGGGCCTCAATGGAGTTGATGCCCATGCCGCCCATCAGCTCGGTGATCTCATGCCGCCAGCCGGTCAGCAGGTTCACCAGCCGCTGGGAGGCGATATCCGGGTTGAGACGCTTGACCAGCTCGGGACGCTGGGTGGCAATGCCCCAGTTGCACTTGCCGGTCTGGCAGGTACGGCACAGGTGGCAGCCCATGGCCAGCACCGCCGCGGTCGCGATATACACGGCATCCGCGCCCAGCGCCACCGCCTTTACCACGTCCGAGGCACTGCGGATCGAGCCGCCCACCACCAGAGACACACGGTTGCGGATGCCCTCGTCGCGCAGACGCTGATCCACCGCCGCCAGCGCCAGTTCCACGGGAATACCCACGTTATCGCGGATACGGGTCGGCGCCGCGCCGGTACCGCCGCGGAAGCCGTCGATCGCGATGATGTCCGCGCCGCTGCGGGCAATGCCGCTCGCGATGGCCGCGATATTATGCACCGCCGCCACCTTGACGATCACGGGCTTCTTATATCTCGTCGCTTCCTTCAGGGAGAAGATCAGCTGCCGCAGATCCTCGATCGAATAGATATCATGATGCGGCGCGGGCGAGATCGCGTCCGAGCCCTCCGGGATCATACGGGTGCGGGAAACATCGCCCACGATCTTGGCGCCGGGCAGATGTCCGCCGATGCCGGGCTTCGCGCCCTGGCCCATCTTGATCTCAATGGCCGCGCCCGCGTTCAGGTAATCCTCATGCACGCCGAAGCGTCCGCTCGCCACCTGCACCACGGTGTTTTCGCCGTACACATAAAAGTCCTCATGCAGGCCGCCTTCACCGGTATTGTAGTAGATGCCCAGTTCCTTCGCCGCGCGGGCCAGGCTCTCATGCGCGTTATAGCTGATCGAGCCGTAGCTCATGGCGGAGAACATCACCGGCATGCTCAGTTCCAGCTGCGGCGCCAGGTCCGTCCTGATCCTTCCGTTTTCATCGCGTTCGATGTGATCCGGTTTCTTTCCCAGATAAACTCTCGTTTCCATCGGCTCACGGAGCGGGTCAATGGGCGGGTTGGTCACCTGGCTGGCATTGATCAGGATCTTATCCCAGTACACCGGCAGGGGCTTCGGGTTGCCCATGGAGGACAGCAGCACCGCGCCGCTGTTCGCCTGCTTGTAGATCTCCTTGATCGTGTCCTCCTGCCAGTTCGCGTTCTCGCGGAAGCTGCACTCGTTCTTCACGATCTTCAGCGCGTGCGTCGGGCACAGGCACACGCAGCGCTGGCAGTCCACGCACTTGCTCTCATCCGCCACCATCACTTTCAGATCTTCATCATAATGATGCACTTCATTCGCGCACTGGCGCTCGCATACGCGGCAGCTGATGCAGCGGTCCTTATTTCGAAGCACCTCGAATTCCGGGGTGATATACATTTGGCTCATCATCAGAAAGCGCCCTCCTTTACCTTCACGATGACCGGTTCTCCGCCGGAAGGCGCCCAGATGTTCCTGGCATCCGGCTCCATCTTGCGGATGGCCGCTTCTTCGGAAGCGATGTACACAATGTCATCCTTTTCGCCCACCACCATGCTGCGCAGCTTCAGCCGGTCGTTCAAGGCCATCAGACCGCCTTCAAAGCCCAGCACGATGGAGAAGGGGCCGGTCACCAGCAGTCCAGGATACACCTTGCGCAGGTAGGCCAGTTCTTCGCTTTCCTGCTTTTCCCTGCGTTCGATGGTGCTCCAGAACGGCGCGGCCATCACATGCGCGGTCTCCTCCAGCGTCAGTCCCTGACGGCGGATCAGATAATCGGCAATGTAGGTAATGACCTCGGTATCAGTCTGCAGCGTGCATTTGTAGCCGTACATCTCAATGAAGCGGCGGTTCGCGTCATAAGAGGAGATCTCGCCGTTATGCACCACGGAGAAATCCAGCAGCGTGAACGGATGCGCGCCGCCCCACCAGCCGGGTGTGTTGGTGGGATAACGGCCGTGCGCCGTCCAGGAATATCCTTCATATTCCTCCAGCCTGTAAAAACGGCCTACATCCTCCGGGAAACCCACTGCCTTGAAAGCGCCCATGTTCTTTCCGCTGGAGAACACATAGGAACCCGTCAGCTTGGTATTGATATGCATCACGATCCGCGCCACATATTCTTTTTCATCCAGCTGCAGCCTTGAAAGAATGCTGGCCAGCGGCGAAACGAAATAGCGCCAGATCAGCGGCACGTCCGTGATCTCGGGGATCTTCCGGATCGGGATCGACTCCGCCTTCACGATCTCAAAACTATCCTTCAAAAAGCGCTCGCATTCCTCTCTCGCGATCGAGCCGTCATAAAAAATATGCAGCGCGTAAAACTCTTTATACTCCGGATAGATGCCATAGCCGGCAAAACCGCCGCCCAGACCGTTGCTCCGGTCGTGCATGGGGATCATGCTCTCAATGATCTTCTCACCGGTCATCCTCCGGCCTTCTTTTGAGATCATTGCCGCGATCGCGCAGCCGGACGGGATCCTTACCTCTCCCTCAAGCTTCATTCCATTCACTCTCCTCTTTGATCCATAAAAAAAGAAAGGCCTCACTCAATGGGTCGTCAACACCATTGAATGAACGCCTTTGCTCATACAACGGCAGTTTATCACCGCTCTTCTCTTCTGTCAATATGAACACCCTGCATTATGATGTTTTTCTATTGTATCCCTGCATCTTTTATATTAAAAAGCGGAAGGAATTTGCAGAAGCGCCCCTCCTTTTGCAGGATTTCAAAATTTCTTATGCATTTTTTCAAAAAAGGGGTTGACAACCCGGAACGGCTCTGTTATGATACGTCCCGTTAAGGCAATGGCGTCTGGAACGAGTGTTCCACGACGCCCTTTTTCTTTTTTCAGGATCATGAAGCAAGGCAATGATGTCCTGTTCACAGACAGGCTGTCCCGCTGTTGAGCTGATCCGGCGTAAATCTCCGGCAAATATTCATTAAGGAGGAAATGAGTATGGAAACTGTATCTGATTACTTTGGATGTCTGGTATTTGACGACAGAGTCATGAAGGCCAAGCTGCCCGGCAAGGTTTATAACTCCCTCAAGAAGACCATCGATGAAGGCGCTTCTCTCGACAGCAAGGTCGCGGACGCGGTCGCCGTCGCCATGAAGGACTGGGCGATCGAAAAGGGTGCCACCCATTTCACCCACTGGTTCCAGCCGCTCACCGGCATCACCGCTGAGAAGCATGACAGTTTCATTTCTCCCTCTCCCGACGGCGGCGTCATCATGGAGTTCTCCGGCAAGGAGCTCATCAAGGGCGAACCGGATGCCTCCTCCTTCCCCTCCGGCGGCCTGCGCGCCACCTTCGAGGCCAGAGGCTACACCGCCTGGGATCCTACCTCCTATGCTTTCATCAAGGATAAGACCCTGTGCATTCCCACCGCTTTCTGCTCCTACAGCGGCGAAGCGCTGGATAAGAAGACCCCCCTGCTCCGCTCCATGCAGGCCCTGAACAAACAGGCCATGCGCATCCTGAAGCTCTTCGGCAATGAGGATGTCAAGTGCGTCCGCACTTCCGTGGGTCCCGAACAGGAATACTTCCTTGTCACCAAGGAAATGTACGAAAAGCGTCCCGACCTCTGCTTCACCGGCAGAACGCTCTTCGGCGCCAAGCCCCCGAAGGGACAGGAGCTGGATGATCACTACTTCGGTGTCATCAAGCCCCGCGTCGCGGCTTACATGGCTGATCTGAACCAGGAACTCTGGAAGCTGGGCATTCTGGCCAAGACCGAACACAACGAAGTCGCGCCCGCTCAGCACGAGCTGGCTCCCATCTATTCCACCACCAACATCGCCACGGATCACAACCAGCTGACCATGGAGATCATGCAGAAGGTCGCCGCCCGTCACGGTCTGGTCTGCCTCCTGCACGAAAAGCCCTTCGCCGGTGTCAACGGCAGCGGTAAGCACAACAACTGGTCCATGGCGACCGATACCGGTGTCAACCTGCTCACCCCCGGCGAAACGCCCTATGAGAACGCGCAGTTCCTGCTCTTCCTCACCGCCGTCATTCAGGCCGTTGATGATTATCAGTCCCTGCTCCGTCTCTCCGTCGCCACCGCCGGCAACGATCACCGTCTGGGCGCCAACGAAGCGCCTCCGGCCATCATCTCCATCTTCCTCGGCGATGAACTGAGCGCTGTCATCGATGCCATCGTGAACGAAAAGCCCTACGCCGGCACCGAAAAGACCGTCATGAAGCTGGGTGTCCACGTGCTGCCCAAGTTCTTCCGCGACACCACGGACCGCAACCGTACTTCTCCCTTCGCCTTCACCGGCAACAAGTTCGAGTTCCGCTCCCTGGGCTCCTCCAACTCCATCGCCTGCGCCAACATCATGCTGAACACCGCGGTGGCCGAGTCCCTCAAGCAGTACGCCGATCTTCTTGAAAAGGCCGATGATTTCGAGACTGCCCTGCACACGCTCATCCATGACACCATCAAGAAGCATGAGCGCATCATCTTCAACGGCAACGGCTATGATGAAGCCTGGGTCAAGGAAGCCACCGAAAAGCGCGGTCTGCTGAACCTCCGCACCACGCCCGACGCGCTGACCGAGCTGCTGAGCGAAAAGAACATGCAGGTCCTCATGGCGCACAAGGTCATGAGCGAGACCGAGATCCGCAGCCGTTACGAGATCACCCTCGAGAACT
Organism: uncultured Clostridia bacterium; assembly: GCA_937907055.1. Classification (GTDB taxonomy): domain Bacteria; phylum Bacillota; class Clostridia; order Christensenellales; family Aristaeellaceae; genus ZC3RG03. The sequence goes on from CALCTW010000096.1 coordinate 14,897, forward strand.
ACTGCAAGACCATCAACATCGAAGCGCTCACCATGCTCGATATGTCCCGCAAGCTCATCCTTCCCGCCATCGAATCCTACACCGCTTCCGTCGCCCGTGAATACGAGGCCAAGATGATCGCGGTGCCCGAGCTGGCCGGCAAGTATGAGAAGAAGAAGATCACCGCCCTCTCCGCCCTGCTCGACGAGATCGACGCTGATACCGATGAACTGGAAGCCTGCCTGACTTCCGTCAAGGAGATCAGCGACATCACCGAAATGTCCGCGAAGATCCGCGATGAGCTGCTCGCCAAGATGGCCGCCCTCCGCGCCCACTGCGATGAGGCTGAGACCATCACCGCCAAGTCCTACTGGCCCTTCCCCGTTTACAGCGATCTGCTGTTCGGCGTGAAGTGATCGATCGGGTATAACTTAACAGATAACAGCGCAAAGGCGTGCTGAACTTCAGAACACCTTTGTGCTGTTTTATATTATCCCAAGGAGGAACATACGATGGAACTGTCATTGGAAAGTATCATGGAACAGTTGAACGGCAACCTGTTCGCTGTATGGTTTTTGATCGGTGCCGCGTTGGTTTTCTGGATGCAGGCGGGCTTCGCCATGGTCGAAACGGGCTTTACCCGTGCCAAGAACGCCGGCAACATCCTCATGAAGAACCTCATGGACTTCTGTATCGGCTGTGTCGTCTTCATTCTGATCGGCTTCTCCCTCCTGCTCGGTGAAGACCTTGTCGGTCTCATCGGCAAACCCGGTTTTGATATCTTCACCGCTTACGAAAGCTTCAACTGGAGCAATTTCGTATTCAACCTCGTGTTCTGCGCCACCACCGCCACCATCGTATCCGGCGCCATGGCGGAACGCACCAAGTTCCTTTCCTACTGCATCTACTCCGCGGTCATCTCTGCACTGATCTATCCCATCGAAGCGCACTGGATCTGGGGCAACGGCTGGCTGGCTCAGATGGGCTTCCATGATTTCGCCGGTTCCTGTGCCATCCACATGGTCGGCGGCATCTCCGCGCTCATCGGCGCCAAGATCCTCGGGCCCCGTATCGGTAAGTTCACCAAGGCGAAGGACGGCTCCATCAAGGTCCATGCCTTCCCCGGTCACAACCTTCCCATCGGCGCGCTGGGCGTGTTCATCCTGTGGCTGGGCTGGTACGGCTTCAACGGCGCTGCCTGCACCTCTGTAGATCAGCTCGCTTCCGTGTTCGTGACCACCACCGTAGCCCCCTCCATCGCGACGGTCGTCTGCATGATCTTCACCTGGATCAAGTACGGCAAGCCCGATGTCTCCATGTGTCTTAACGCTTCTCTGGCCGGTCTTGTCGCCATCACCGCTCCCTGCGATGTCACGGATGTCACCGGTTCCATCTGCATCGGCGCTGTCGCCGGTCTGCTGGTCATCTTCGGTGTCTGGTTCCTCGATAACAAACTCCGCATCGATGACCCCGTCGGCGCTGTCGCTGTCCACTGCCTGAACGGCATCTGGGGCACCCTGGCCGTCGGTCTCTTCGCCACTCCCACTGCTCCCGGCTATTCCATCGCCAATGCTGACGGCAAGCAGCTGGTCGGTCTCTTCTATGGCGGCGGCTTTGAACTGATGGGCCTGCAGCTCGCCGGCTTTGCCTCCGTTGCCTGCTGGACCGCTGTTACCATCACCATCACCTTCTTCGCCATCCGCAAGATCTTCGGTCTGCGCGTCACGGAAGAAGAAGAAATCAAGGGTCTGGATTCCACCGAACACGGTCTTCCCTCTGCCTACGGCGGGTTCGCCATGCTGCCCGATACCATCCCCACGGATGAATTCGAGGCCGCTCCTGTGGCTGTCACCGGTGATACGCCCGTGGCCGAAGCCATTCCTGTCAAGAAGGTGCCCACCTTTGAAGAAGGCACCGGTCCCAAGTTCACCAAGATCGAGATCATCTGCAAGGAAGCCAAGTTTGAACAGCTCAAATCCGCGCTTCTGTCCATCGGCATCACCGGCATGACCATGAGCCACGTTCTGGGCTGCGGCATCCAGAAGGGCGCTCCGGAGTTCTACCGCGGCGTTGTCGTGGAGCCCACCCTGCTCCCCAAGATCCAGCTGGATATCGTGGTCAGCAAGGTCCCCGTCAGCTCTGTTATCGAGACCGCCAAGAAGGTCCTGTATACCGGCCATATCGGCGACGGCAAGATCTTCGTGTACGATGTTGAGAACGTCGTCAAGGTCCGCACCGGCGAAGAAGGCTATGATGCCCTTCAGGATGTCGAGTAAAATGCTTTAACACTTTTCCCCTCCGGCAGTGATCCCTCCATCCTGCCGGAGGGGCGGAAGTTCCTGATGGAGGGATTCCCGGAGAGAGGGCTCCGGATTTAATACAGCACTCGCCCTATCGGATGCTGAAAAAATCTTTTGACCGGAGGTTTTTCATCATGTGCTCCATTATGGGTTACTGCGGCGCGGTCGCGCCGGACACATTTAAAAAAGGCTTTGAACAGACTATCTCCCGCGGTCCGGATGACAGCCGGATCATCGACACAGGCTATGGCCTGCTTGGTTTCCATCGTCTGGCCATCATGGGCCTGACCCCCGAGGGCATGCAGCCCTTTGAACTGGACGGCTCCTCTGTCGTCTGCAACGGCGAGATCTACGGCTTTGAGCCCATCAAGGCCGAGCTCAGCAAAAAGTACACCTTCAAAAGCGGATCCGACTGCGAGATCCTGCTCCCCATGTGGCGTGAATACGGAGAAAAGATGTTCTCCATGCTGGATGCCGAATACGCGCTGATCCTCTTCGATGCTGAAACGAAGTCCTTCATCGCGGCCCGTGATCCCATCGGTATCCGTCCCCTTTACTACGGCACTTCCGCGAGCGGTGACATGGTGTTCGCCAGCGAACCCAAGAACCTCGTCCCGCTCTGTGATCATATACTCCCCTTCCCTCCGGGCCATTATTACAAGGACGGGCAGTTCATCTGCTACTCCCGCATCTGGCACGCCGAGGATAAGCTCTCCGATGATGTTCCCGAGATCTGCGAAAACATCCACAAAAAACTGGTCGCCGGTATCGAAAAGCGCCTTGTCGCCGATGCCAAGGTCGGTTTCCTGCTTTCCGGCGGTCTCGATTCCTCTCTTGTCTGCGCCATCGCGGCTCAGAAGAGCGATAAACCCATCCGCACCTTCGCCATCGGCATGGAGAAGGACGCCATCGACCTCAAGTACGCCAAGCAGGTCGCCGATCATATCGGCAGCGACCACACCGAGGTCTACATGACCAAAGAACAGGTGCTTTCCTCCCTTGAGGATGTCATCCGTATGCTGGGCACCTTTGATATCACCACCATCCGGGCCAGCATGGGCATGTACCTGCTGTGCAAGTGGATCCACGAGAACACCGATATCCGCGTTCTGCTCACCGGTGAGATCTCCGACGAGCTCTTCGGCTACAAGTACACCGATTTCGCGCCCGATGCCGACGCCTTCCAGGAGGAGAGCGAAAAGCGCATCCGCGAGCTGCATATGTACGATGTGCTCCGCGCCGACCGCTGCATCTCCGTCAACTCCCTCGAGGCCCGCGTTCCCTTCGGTGATCTGGATTTCGTCCATTATGTCATGGCGGTCGATCCGGCCCGCAAGATGAATGTCTACGGCAAGGGCAAATACCTGCTCCGTCACGCGTTCGAGGGCGATTATCTCCCCTACGACATCCTCTATCGTGAAAAGGCCGCCTTCTCCGATGCCGTCGGCCACAGCATGGTCGATGACCTGAAGGAATACGCCGAAGGCTGCTATACCGACGCCGAATTTGAAGAAAAGCGTCAGCGCTATCCCCACGCGACGCCCTTCACCAAGGAATCTCTGCTCTATCGTGAAATTTTCGAAAAATACTATCCCGGTCAGGGCGATATGATCCTTGACTTCTGGATGCCCAACAAGACCTGGCAGGGCTGTGATGTCAACGATCCCTCCGCCCGCGTGCTGTCCAACTACGGCGCCAGCGGCAAGTGATCCCGTCATCGTCTCAGACGATGATCCCTTACACGGTCATAAGAGGACCCGGTCATCCTCTTTATGATATTCCTCTCCCCAAAACGGCGATACCGGAAAAGGCCCTCCCCTTTTCCGGTATCGCTCATTTTTGATTGTCAGCAAACGCCTGATCCCGTTTTTCAGGATCCGGCTTCAGGCTGCTCAGCCCCCGATCAGGCTGCCCCAGCCGTTTTCCCTGATAAATCTGATATCCTTCTTGTCCAGCTTCCCGTCCTTCATCGCGCGGGTGATCAGCTCCGGCCGGCGCTCGGCGGTGATCCGGATCGACTGCTCCCTGCGCCATCTCGCGATCAGCGCGTGGTTGCCGTCCAGCAGCACCTGCGGCACCGTCATCCCCTCAAACTCACGCGGACGGGTATACTGCGGATACTCCAGCAGTCCGTCTCCGCTGAAGCTCTCGTCCACGGGGCTTTCCTCGCTGCCCAGCACGCCCGGGATCAGGCGGCTCACGCAGTCGATCAGCACCATCGCGGCGGTCTCACCGCCGGTCAGCACATAATCGCCGATCGAGACCTCCATATCGATGTACTTGTCCAGCACACGCTGATCCACGCCCTCATAATGGCCGCAGAGCAGGATCAGGTTTTCTTCCCTGCTCAGCTTCTCCGCCAGCGGCTGGGTCAGCGTCACGCCCTTCGGGCTCATATAGATCCGCTTTCCCTCGAACGGCACAGGGCACACCGTGTCATCGATCTCATGCTTTTCGCGCATGATCGTCTTCATGCAGTCCGCGATGGGCTGGCTGGTCATCAGCATCCCCGCGCCCCCGCCGAAGGGATAGTCATCCGTATTCTTATGCTTCATATCCGAAAAAGGCCGGATGTCGTGCAGCCGCACTTCGATCAGGCCTTTTTCGATCGCGCGCGCCAGAATGCTGTTTCCCAGCACGCTTTCAAACATCTCGGGAAATACGGTCAGTACATCGATCCTCATCATTCATTCCTTACGCTTACCTGCGGCAGGATCTTCTCGTCGCATACGATGCGGCGGTTTTCCACATCCACCGTGGGAAATACCATCTGCAGGGCGGGCACCAGCAGTTCCCCGTCCGGAGCCTTGATCACATACACATCATTGGCGCCGGGCTGCAGCACGTCCTTCAGCACCCCGATCTTCTGTCCCGCGGTATCCACCACCTCGCAGCCGATCAGGTCGCAGATGAAGTTCTCATTCTCCTCCAGCAGCACCGCGTGCGCGCGGTCCACATACAGCATCAGGCCGCGCTGGCGTTCCGCCTTGTTGCGGTCCTCCGCGTGATCCAGACGCAGATACACGCCGTCATCCCGCACGCTCACGTCCTCCACAGCCATCAGCGTGTAGCCGCTGCCCTGCTTCACGTACACTTCCTCCACCGCTTCAAAGCGGTACGGGTCATCCGTATCCGGCCTCACCTTCACCAGGCCCTTGATGCCCTGGGGGCGCAGCACTTCACCGATCAGCAGATATTCATTCAGCATCGTCGCTTCTCCCGCTGCGCAGATTCACCAGATCGATCTTGCGGCGATCCTTCTCGCGCGCCTCACGATAAATGGAAAACTTGTTGCCGATGCACTGCACAGGCGCGGCATGCACCTTTTCGCACAGCTCCTGGCAGGCCTCGCGGGCGGTCAGCTCGCAATCGCGCTGCACCGCGCACTTGATCAGCTCACGCGCGTCCAGCGCGTCCCACGCTTCCTTCTGCACGGCAGGCGTGACCCCGTTGCGGCCCACATAAAGCACAACGGGCATGGTATTGCAAAGGCTGCGCAGGAAAGCGCGCTGCTTGCTTGTGATCTCCAGAATCATAATCGTTTCTTCTCCTAACCTTGTGTTTCTCCGTGTTCAGCTTAAAGCCCTGATATACACGGAAGCATTATTCAATAAAGTCAAATTCCATATCGCCCATGCGGACCGTGCTGCCCTCATTGGCGCCCTGCTTACGCAGCGCGTCGATGATGCCGCTGGTGCGCATCGTGCGGTGGAACCAGTTCACGCTCTCCTCGTCGTCGAAGTTCACGCTGTCGATCAGCATATCGGCAGATGGACCGCTCACCACGAATACATGATCCTCCACCGTCACGGTGAAGCCGGTCGCGCCGAACTCGGCGGTAATCTCTTCCTCGGCATAGGTCAGCACCGGCGGCAGCTCGCCGATCATGCGCGTCACCTCGTCCATCAGCGGATCCAGCCCCTGACGGGTCGCCGCGCTGATCTCAAACACCTTGACCGCGCTGCCCACATGCTCCTTCAGCCGCTGCAGGTTCTCCTCCGCGCCGGGAATATCCATCTTGTTGGCGGCGATCACCTGCGGTCTCTCCAGCAGATCGCCGTACTTCGCCAGTTCGTTCTGGATGTTCTCGTAATCCTCCACCGGATCGCGTCCTTCAATGCCGCTCACATCCACCACATGGATCAGCAGCCGGGTGCGCTCCACATGGCGCAGGAAGTCATGCCCCAGTCCCGCGCCGTCCGCCGCGCCCTCGATCAGGCCGGGGATATCCGCCATCGCGTAGTCCACGCCGTGGCGCTGCACAATGCCCAGATTGGGCTGCAGTGTGGTGAAGTGGTAGTTGGCGATCTTGGGCTTGGCCGCTGTCACAGAGGACAGCAGGGTGCTCTTGCCCACATTGGGATAGCCCACCAGACCCACGTCCGCGATGGTCTTCAGCTCCAGCACAAACTCGCGGCGCTCGCACTTGATGCCGGGCTTCGCGAAGTTCGGCGCCTGACGGGTCGGAGTAGCAAAATGCATATTGCCCCAGCCGCCGCGGCCGCCGTGCAGCAATATCTTCTGCCTGCCTGCCTCGTACATATCGGCCACCACCGCGCCGGTCTCCTTGTCGCGCACCACGGTCCCGACAGGCACCTTCACGATCAGGTCCTCGCCCTTGCGGCCAATGCGCTGATTGCTGCTGCCGTCCGCGCCGTTCTGCGCTTCATACTTGCTGTGAAAACGGAAATCCAGCAGGGTGTGCATATTTTCATCGGCGAGCAGGATCAGATCTCCGCCCTTGCCGCCGTCGCCGCCGTCCGGGCCGCCGTTCTGCACAAACTTTTCCCTGTGGAAAGAAACACAACCGTTGCCGCCGTTGCCGGCCTTGGCGATAAACGGCGCGTGATCTACAAACATTGCCATGATATACCTCCATGCATAATTCCGCGCGGTTCCTGATAACCGCAATTATGCATTTTCTATATTACCACAAACCGCCCTTCTTTACAACACCCCGCCCCTTCCCGGGATCCGTTTTCTGTCCCCCGCGCGAAGCCGGTTTTCCGGTGACCCTCCCGCCTTTTCCGCGCCGCTTCTTCTCCTCCCGTTCACGCTTCCCGCAAAGCAAAAGTGTGCCCGATCGCTCCGGCACACTTTTTACATCATAACCTTATCACATTTTCAGTTGACCTGCAATGAACATTCGCGAACCTTTTCGAACTTCTTCTGACTTTTTGTGACCTCAGGTGACCTGATTTAATATTTTCGTAATATTTATGTTTTTCCCCGCTCTTTTCTCTGTTTTCGCCCTTCCGCCTCCCATAAAAACAGCTCCGCGGATCATCCTCTGATCCGCGGAGCCCCTTGCTAACCTCTATTTTTCTGTTTCAGGCCTTTTCGAATTCCTTTTTCGCTCTTTCCGAGATCGGGATCACGCGCTGATTCCGGCTTCCGCAGTACGGCAGGGTGATGTCCTTTTCCGCCAGCACGAAGGGGCCGTCCACCAGCACATCGATGTGCTTCAGCAGCTCGCGGCCTTTCAGGTCCTCCATCAGGTAGCCTGTCCAGCACCACACTGTTTTCCCTGTTTCCCGCGCCTTCATCACCAGCGGGATCAGCACCTTTTCATTTTCCGGCTCAAAGGGATCTCCGCCCAGCAGGCTCAGCCCGGTGATCCAGCCCGGCTTCAGGGCGTTCAGGATCGTCTGCTCCGTCTCCTCCGTATAGGGCGTACCGTTGGCAAAATCCCACGTCTCGGGGTTAAAGCAGCCCGGACAATGATTCCGGCAGCCGGATACGAACAGGCTCACCCGCACCCCGGGGCCGTTTGCCACATCATTCCGGTTGATCTTTGAATAGTTCACAGATGCAGCACCCGATCCCTGATCTCCGCGGTACGGCCCTGATTCCAGAATTGCGTGCCGATGTAGCCGCAGGTCCTGCGGGCCACGTTCAGCTTGTGCTGATCACGGTTGCCGCACACAGGGCATTCCCATTCCAGCTTGCCGTTCACTTCCACGATCTTGATCTCGCCGTCAAAGCCGCACACCTGGCAGAAATCGCTCTTTGAATTGATCTCGGCATACATGATGTTGTCATAGATGAACTGCAAAATGGCGATCACAGCCGGGATGTTCTGCTGCATGTTGGGCACCTCCACATAGGAGATGGCGCCGCCGGGAGAAAGGCGCTGGAACTGTGCTTCAAAGCCCAGCTTGGAGAAGGCGTCGATATTCTCGCGCACGTTCACATGATAACTGTTGGTGATGTATTCGTGATCCGTCACCTCAGGCACGATGCCGAAACGGCGCTGCAGGCACTTGGCAAACTTATAGGTCGTGGATTCGAGGGGCGTTCCGTAAAGGCTGTAGTCGATCCGCTCGGCCGCCTTCCATTCCGCGCACTTATCGTTCATTTTCTGCATCACGGACAGCGCGAACGGCGTGGCCTCGGCATCGGTATGGGACTTGCCGGTCATATACCGCACACACTCATAAAGGCCGGCGTAGCCCAGAGAAAGCGTGGAATACCCGCCGTACAGCAGCTGATCGATCTTCTCGCCGGGCTTCAGACGCGCCAGCGCGCCGTGCTGCCACAGGATCGGCGCGGCGTCGGAGGAAGTGCCCAGCAGCCGCTCATGGCGGCAGCGCAGCGCGCGGTGGCACAGTTCCAGCCGCTCCTCAAACACCTGCCGGAACTTCTCCATATCCCCGCCGGAGGAAAGCGCCACATCGGGCAGGTTGATCGTCACCACGCCCTGATTGAAGCGGCCGTAATACTGCGGCTTTCCCTCTTCGTTGATGTAGGGGGTCAGGAAGGAACGGCAGCCCATGCAGGTGTAGCAGTGGCCTTCGCCGCTTTGGTCCACCTTCAGCTGCTTCATGATCTTTTCGCTGATATAATCCGGCACCAGACGCTTGGCGGAACACTTCGCGGCCAGCTCGGTCAGGTAATAATAGGGCGTACCCTCCTGAATGTTGTCCTCCTCCAGCACGTAAATCAGCTTCGGGAAGGCGGGCGTTACCCACACGCCCTGCTCATTCTTCACGCCGATGATGCGCTGACGCAGCACCTCTTCGATCACCATGGCCAGGTCTTTCTTCTCGTGCTCGTCCTTCGCTTCGTTCAGATACATGAACACCGTCAGGAAGGGGGCCTGTCCGTTGGTGGTCAGCAGCGTGGTCACCTGATACTGGATGGTCTGCACACCGCGGTCGATCTCCTTGCGCAGGCGCTTCTCCACGATCTCAGCCTTCTTTTCATCCGTCAGCAGGCTGCCCACCTCGTCCTCCACCTCGCTCTTGAGCCGCTGACGGCTGACATCCACGAAGGGCACCAGATGGGTCAGAGAAATGCTCTGTCCGCCGTACTGGTTGGAAGCAATCTGCGCCACGATCTGCATGGCGATATTGCACGCCGTGCTGAAGGAATGCGGCTTGTCGATATGGGTCTCGGAAATGACCGTGCCGTTTTGCAGCATGTCCTCCAGGTTCACCAGATCGCAGTTGTGCATATGCTGCGCGTAATAATCACTGTCATGGAAATGGATGATACCTTCCTCATCCGCCTTCACGATCTCCTCGGGCAGCAGGATGCGGCGGGTCAGGTCGCGGCTCACCTCGCCGGCCATATAGTCGCGCTGCACGGAATTGATCACGGGATCCTTGTTGCTGTTCTCCTGTTTCGCCTCTTCGTTATTGCATTCGATCAGGCTCAGGATCTTATCATCCGTTGTATTCGCCTTGCGCAGACGCTCACGGTCATAGCGGTAACGCACATAGTCACGCGCCACGGTATAAGCGCCGCTGGCCATGATGGCTTCCTCCACCATGTCCTGGATCTCTTCCACCGCCACGGCGCGGCCCAGCGTTTCACACTGCTTTTCCACCTTCGCGGCGATCTCTTCAATATTGTCGATACGGCCCTTCGCGGCCTTCCGAATCGCGACTTCGATCTTCTCGCGCCGGAAATCCACCTCGGAACCATTACGCTTCATTACTCTCATTAGGATACCTCCGTCAAAAAACACACGGGTGTTATTATAGCATGCCAAACGGCAATGTAAATGTCATTTCTGGAACCAATTTCTCATTTCCATCCCACAATATACAAGGTTTCAGCCAGTAAATGCATCCCCTCAACCACAATATATAGTATACCCTGTTTTTTCGTTGTTCTTCCCGTTTCCGGAACATCTGTACCCGTCTTCCGCGCCTTTTTCGCGTTCCCGCATAGGCCTCCACCGCGCCGCGGATGAAGCATTTCCGCGCGTTTTCCCCCTTTGATAACCCCCGTACCGCGCCCTTGATGCTTTCCGCCAAAGCCCGGAAAACACGTTTATTCCCCTGCTATGTTCGTTCTCCGCGCGTCTCACTCAAAACGAATAATCCGAACCTATTCCCCTTTGGAAACAGGTTCGGATTATTTGTATATTTCGGACAGGCGCCGGGCAGATACTATAGCCGCAAGTCAAAGCCCAAGCCGATCAAGGCGACAGAGAAAGCTGTACCCAAGCGCCGAGGCCGTCCGCCTAAGTATCCACGAGACCCCGTTGTAACCGAATAACGCATTAAAAAGCCCTTTTTTGAGCAGATCGATATGTATGTCGTACTCATCAGAAATGGGCTTTCTCTGTTCCCTTGAAACCCGCTATTTAACTGGGGTTATTGGTTTCTAAATCGTGACAAAAGGGTAAGATCAGGCCTATCTTTTTGGTTCATCTGCGGATTCGAGCTTGATTATAGACAAACTGGGATTTGTTAGGCAATCACTTGATAGCGTAAGCGAATATAAGAGTTTTGTAGAACCATGCAATCAATCAATTTCAAAACGCCTATACCAGATAATTCATCAACAGATACCAACGATGTTCCATCAATCAAGGTCGAAGTTTCTTTCCCACCAATCAGCACTGGTGCCATAACAATATCCACGTAATCAATCAGTTTTTTACGCAGGAACATTCCATTGATTGTGCCGCCTGATTGAACGGTTAATCGCTCACATCCGTATTCTTTTTTTAGACGGACGAGCGCATCGGGCAGAGCTTCTCCGTAAATGATGTGCAAATTGTCTTCTGAAACTTGAAAAGCAGGGTGCTTTGGGTTGTTGGTAATCAATACAACCTGTTGAGACCGTGCGCAAAAATAGCGGACGCCATGTTCGCTCAAATGATGGTTGTCCATCAAAACAAATGAAACTGGTGTTTTCTCAGGCAATTCTAGTGTATTCACACCCATTTTCGCCTGAACTCTGCCAGTATTAAATGACCAGAGGTCTGTTGTCTGTTCTATATTATAATACTGTCCAAGACCCTCCTTGGCACCTGTAATATTAGGTAAGTCTTTATCAAAATCCAATTCATCTGTAGAACCTGTGTTTATTTTTCCATCTACGGACATTACATAAACAGTGTTGTTATTGGTCTATCCATGTTTCCTCCGCAAATACTAATTTATCTGCTTCGCCAAATGACTCCTTAATTCATCAAACCCATATCCATCATAGCACAA